>JALTNO010000181.1 GCA_027000645.1 Paracoccaceae bacterium
ACCGGGGGGCGAAGTGGCCTGCGCGGTGGCCACCTCGGCCACCGCGCAGGCCACTTCGCCCCCCGGTCCGGCAGCCTCGATCAGCGCGTCCAGATCCACCACAGGCCGGTTGCCGGCCACCGGCGGCCGCATCACCGGACGCAACGATACCGCCGGCGCACCACCCGCGCGCGCCACCGAGGCCGGCAACAGCGCGGCCCCCAGACCTGCCAGCATGAACCGGCGTGAAACCCCTCGCGTCATGGCGGCATGAAACCCCAGCGGCGCGCGACTGGCAAGCGCTCCGAATGCGGCAACCTGCCCGCCAGCCGCCTCAACCGCCACCACCGTGGTTTCGGGGTCCGCTTCGGGCTCTGATCGCGGTGGAACTGACCTGCACCATCGGAATGTTGACCAGGCACCACGCCGGCGGGCGCGCCCGGGCCAGCAGATGAGAGGCATTTCCGGGCAGCCGGTATTCACGATAGATCCGAGCGGCCGGCGACAGCCGCGCCGGCAGCCGCTCGCCCGGACGGGCCAGAACGCCCACGGGAACGCTGTCCATGATGTATCGCCAGTCCCGCCACAGGTGGAACCGGGCCAGGTTGTCCGCCCCCATCAGCCAGACGAACCGCACCCCCGGATACAGAACCGCCAGCGCCCGCAGCGTGTCGGCAGTGACGCGCGTGCCCAGCCGTGCCTCCAGATCGGTGACCTCGACGCGCGGATGCCGCATCAGGGCCCGGGCATGCGCCAGCCTCTGCTCCATCGGCGCCGGCCCCCGCGGCTTGAGCGGGTTGCCCGGGCTGACCAGCCACCAGATCCGGTCCAGCCCGAACCGCCTCAACGCCTCTCGGGTGATGCGTACATGCCCCTTGTGGGCCGGGTCGAACGACCCGCCCAGCAGCCCCACGCTCAGCCCCGCGCGGGCATATGGCATTCCGGCGCGCATCGCTCCCGCTTACCGCAGCACCGTGCGTAATTGAACCGCGGATTTCGCCACCCGCCCCGCCGCAGCCACCCTTGCCGGCACCGGGCAAAGCCACTAGGTAGCGCGCAAACCGAAATCCCCTGCAACCCGAGGACCACCGAACCCATGGCTGCCTACCAGTACGTCTATCACATGCACGGCGTTTCCAAGACCTATCCGGGCGGCAGGAAATGCTTCGAGAACATCAATCTCAGCTTCCTGCCCGGGGTGAAGATCGGCGTGGTCGGCATCAACGGCGCCGGCAAGTCCACCCTGCTGCGGATCATGGCCGGGATCGACACCGATTTATCGGGCGAGGCCTGGGCCGCCGACGGAGCGCGGGTGGGCTACCTGCCGCAAGAGCCGGAACTCGACCCCGCGCTCGACGTGCGCGGCAACGTGATGCTGGGCGTGGCAGAGAAAAAGGCCATTCTCGACCGCTACAACGAGCTGGCGATGAACTATTCCGAGGAAACCGCCGACGAGATGGCCGAACTGCAGGACCGGATCGACAGCCAGAACCTGTGGGATCTCGATGCCCAGATCGACGTGGCGATGGAGGCCCTTCGCTGCCCGCCGGACGATGCCGATGTCACCACCCTCTCGGGCGGCGAGAAGCGCCGCGTGGCGCTGTGCCGGCTGCTGCTGGAGGCACCCGACATGCTGCTGCTGGACGAACCCACCAACCACCTGGACGCGGAAACCGTCGCCTGGCTGCAGCAGCACCTGATCGACTACAAGGGCACGATCCTGATCGTCACTCACGACCGCTATTTCCTCGACGACATCACCGGCTGGATCCTCGAACTCGACCGCGGCCGCGGCATCCCCTACGAGGGCAACTATTCCGCCTGGCTGGAACAGAAGGCCAAACGCCTGGAACAGGAGGCGCGCGAGGACCGCTCGCGCCAGAAGACGCTGGCGCGCGAACTGGAATGGATCCGCGCCGGCGCCAAGGCCCGCCAGGCCAAGCAGAAGGCGCGGATCGAACGCTACAATGAACTGGCAAACCAGTCCGAACGGGAAAAGATCACCCGCGCCCAGATCGTCATCCCCAACGGCCCCCGGCTGGGGCAGAAGGTGATCGAGGTGAACGGCCTGGCCAAGCACATGGGCGACAGGCAGCTGATCGAGGATCTGTCCTTTTCGCTGCCGCCCGGCGGCATCGTCGGCGTGATCGGCCCCAACGGCGCCGGCAAGACGACGCTGTTTCGCATGCTCACCGGCCAGGAGGAACCCGACGCCGGCAGCATCGAATACGGCGACACGGTGAAACTGGCCTATGTGGACCAGTCCCGCGACGACCTGAACCCCGACGATACCGTGTGGGAGGCGATCTCGGGCGGCGCCGAGGTGATCGAACTGGGCGATGCGCAGATGAATTCGCGCGCCTACTGCTCGGCCTTCAACTTCCGCGGCGGCGACCAGCAGAAGAAGGTCGGTCTGCTCTCGGGGGGCGAACGCAACCGGGTGCACATGGCGCGGCTGCTGAAATCGGGCGGCAACGTGCTGTTGCTGGACGAACCGACCAACGACCTCGACGTGGAAACCCTGCGCGCGCTCGAAGACGCGCTGGTGGACTTCGCCGGCTGCGCGGTGGTCATCTCGCATGACCGCTTCTTCCTCGACCGCATCTGCACGCATATCCTGGCCTTCGAGGGCAACGCCCATGTGGAATGGTTCGAGGGCAACTTCGCCGATTACGAAGAGGACAAGAAGCGCAGGCTGGGCCCGGACGCCCTGGAACCGAAGCGGCTGAAATACAAGAAGTTCACCCGATGAGCGGCGGGCACGGCGGGGAGGGGGCGCTGCCCCCTCCGGGCCTGCGGCCCGTTCACCCCCGGAGTATTTGACGGCAAGATGAAGGGGGGGCAGCGGCGGGGCTATAGCGGCCCCGGTTCATTGCACAGGTTGGAAACCTTGTCCCGGCGCGTCTCGCATTTTCGCAGCCCTGCTGCTGCCGGCCTTCACCGCTGCCTGTGCGCGTCCCCCCGATCTGGCCGGCGTGGACAATCCGCGCATCCCGGCTGCGGGATCTGCTGATCGGGGTGCCGATCAGGATCATCTGCTTCTGAGCGCCGGCCGGCGGGGTCTTGCACCTTTCCCCCCCATCCCTATAACGCAGGACAATTTGAGCGCATGCGGACTGCCGCCCCGCGAACCGAAGGAACAGCCATGCCCAAGAGAACCGACATCCAGTCGATCATGATCATTGGCGCCGGACCGATCGTCATCGGCCAGGCCTGTGAATTCGACTATTCCGGCGCGCAGGCCTGCAAGGCCCTGCGCGAGGAAGGTTATCGGGTGATCCTGGTCAACTCCAACCCGGCCACGATCATGACCGACCCGGGGCTGGCCGACGCCACCTATATCGAACCGATCACCCCCGAGGTCGTGGCCCGCATCATCGAGAAGGAACGCCCCGACGCGCTGCTGCCCACCATGGGCGGGCAGACCGGCCTCAACACGGCGCTGGCGCTGGAAGAGATGGGCGTGCTGGAAAAATTCGGGGTCGAGATGATCGGCGCCCGCCGCGAGGCCATCGAGAAAGCCGAGGACCGCAAGCTGTTCCGCGAGGCGATGGCGCGCATCGGCCTGGAAAACCCCCGTGCCACCATCGTGACCGCGCCGAAGAAGGAAAACGGCGAAACCGATCTCGATGTCGGGGTGCAGATGGCGCTGGACGCGCTGGAAGAGATCGGCCTGCCGGCCATCATCCGCCCCGCCTACACCCTGGGCGGCACCGGCGGCGGCGTCGCCTACAACCGCGACGACTACATCCATTTCTGCCGCTCGGGGCTGGATGCCTCGCCGGCAGGCCAGATCCTGATCGACGAAAGCCTGCTGGGCTGGAAGGAATATGAAATGGAGGTCGTCCGTGATGCGGCCGACAACGCCATCATCGTCTGTTCCATCGAGAACGTGGATCCCATGGGCGTGCACACCGGCGATTCCATCACCGTGGCGCCGGCGCTGACGCTGACCGACAAGGAATACCAGATGATGCGCTCGGCCTCCATCGCGGTCTTGCGCGAGATCGGGGTGGAAACGGGCGGCTCCAACGTGCAGTGGGCGGTGGATCCGAAAACCGGCCGCATGGTGGTGATCGAGATGAACCCGCGGGTGTCGCGCTCATCGGCGCTGGCGTCGAAGGCCACGGGCTTTCCCATCGCCAAGATCGCCGCCAAGCTGGCGGTGGGCTACACGCTGGACGAGCTGGACAACGACATCACCCGCGTCACCCCGGCCAGCTTCGAGCCCAGCATCGACTACGTGGTGACGAAAATCCCGCGCTTTGCCTTCGAGAAGTTCCCCGGCGCCGAGCCCCACCTCACCACCGCCATGAAATCGGTGGGCGAGGCCATGGCCATCGGGCGTTCGATCCATGAATCGCTGCAAAAGGCGCTGGCGTCGATGGAAACCGGCCTGACCGGCTTCGACGAAATCGACATCCCCGGCGCCGATGATCCCGTTTCGGGCAAGGCCGCGGTCATCAAGGCGATCAGCCGGCAGACCCCGGACCGGCTGCGCACCATTGCCCAGGCCATGCGCGAGGGGCTGAGCGACGACGAGATCCACGCCGTCACCCATTTCGACCCGTGGTTCCTGGCCCGCATCCGCGAAATCATCACAGCCGAAGATGACATCCGCCGCGACGGCCTGCCGAGCACCACTGACGGGCTGCGCGGGCTCAAGATGATGGGCTTTACCGACGCAAGACTGGCAAGGCTGACCGGCCGCAGCGAGGCCGAGATCCGCAAGGCGCGCCTCGATGCCGGCGTGAAGGCCGTGTTCAAGCGCATCGACACCTGCGCCGCCGAATTCGAGGCCCAAACCCCCTACATGTATTCCACCTACGAGGCCCCGGTGATGGGCGAGGTGGAATGCGAGGCCCGCCCCAGCGATCGCAGGAAGGTGGTGATCCTGGGCGGCGGCCCCAACCGGATCGGCCAGGGGATCGAATTCGACTACTGCTGCTGCCACGCCTGCTTTGCCCTGTCGGATGCGGGCTACGAGACCATCATGGTCAACTGCAACCCCGAAACCGTCTCCACCGACTACGACACCTCGGACCGGCTGTATTTCGAACCGCTCACCTTCGAACACGTCATGGAAATCCTGCGGGTGGAGCAGGAAAACGGCACGCTGCACGGGGTGATCGTCCAGTTCGGCGGCCAGACGCCGCTGAAACTGGCCAACGCGCTGCACGATGCGGGGATCCCGATCCTCGGCACCAGCCCCGACGCCATCGACCTGGCCGAAGACCGCGAACGGTTCCAGAAGCTGGTGCAGGATCTGGGCCTGAAGCAGCCGCGCAACGCCATCGCCTCCACCGACGAAGAGGCGCTGAAGATCGCCCAGGAAATCGGCTTTCCGCTGGTGATCCGCCCGTCTTACGTCCTAGGCGGCCGGGCCATGGAAATCGTCCGCGACATGGCCCAGCTTGAACGCTACATCACCCAGGCGGTGGTGGTTTCGGGCGACAGCCCGGTGCTGCTCGACAGCTACCTTTCCAGCGCGGTGGAACTGGATGTCGATGCAATCTGCGACGGCCGGGACGTGCACGTGGCCGGCATCATGCAGCATATCGAAGAGGCCGGCGTGCATTCCGGCGACAGCGCCTGCTCACTGCCGCCCCATTCGCTGTCGCAGAAGATCATCGACGAAGTCAGGCACCAGACCGAATCGCTGGCCCGCGCGCTGAACGTGGTCGGACTGATGAACGTGCAATTCGCCGTGAAGGACGACGAAATCTATCTGATCGAGGTCAACCCCCGCGCCAGCCGCACGGTCCCCTTCGTCGCCAAGGCCACCGACAGCGCTATTGCCTCGATCGCCGCCCGGATCATGGCCGGCGAAAAGCTGTCCGACTTCCCCCACCGGCCGCCATATGATTCGGATGCGGACTATGACTCGGTCCTGCCGCTGGCCGACCCGATGACGCTGGCCGACCCGATGATGCCGTGGTTCTCGGTGAAAGAGGCGGTGATGCCCTTCAACCGCTTCCCCGGCGTCGATACCATTCTCGGCCCCGAGATGCGCTCCACCGGCGAAGTCATGGGCTGGGACCGCGACTTCCCGCGCGCCTTCCTCAAGGCCCAGATGGGCGCGGGCATGACGCTCCCGCGCGAGGGGTGCGCCTTCATCTCGATCAAGGACGACGACAAGGGTCCGCTGATGCTGGAGGCCGCGCGCACGCTGGTGGATCTGGGCTTTTCCCTGGTGGCCACGCGCGGCACGCAGAGCTGGCTTGAATCCCACGGCGTGCCCTGCGAAGTGGTCAACAAGGTCTATGAAGGCCGCCCCAACGTGGTGGACATGCTCAAGAATGGCGGCGTGCAGCTGTTGATGAACACCACCGAGGGCGCGCAGGCGGTCGAGGACAGCCGCGACATCCGCACCAATGCGCTGCAGGACCGGATCCCCTATTTCACCACCGCCGCCGGGGCCCATGCGGCGGCACTGGCAATCCGGGCGCAGGCGGAAGGGGAGATCGTGGTCAAACCGCTCCAGGGCTGACCCGGCACCCCCCGCGGCATTAGGGCAGGAAACCCGCCGTCCAGCGCCGATGAGACCCGCCGCCCGGACGGGACGGCCCCCCGCCGCCCCCGGGCCACTTGCCGCCCCCGGGCGGGACGCCTACATTCCCCGCACATCTTGCACGAGGAAACTGACGTGAGCCACACGCCCGCCATCACCGGCACCGGGGTCTTCACCCCCGAACAGATCATCACCAACGCCGAGCTGGTGGCGACCTTCAACGCCTGGGCCGATCTTCAGAACGAACGCAACGCCGATGCCATCGCCGCCGGCAGGATGGAGCCGATCCAGCACTCCTCGGAAGAATTCATCGTCAAGGCCT
Organism: Paracoccaceae bacterium; assembly: GCA_027000645.1. Taxonomy (GTDB): domain Bacteria; phylum Pseudomonadota; class Alphaproteobacteria; order Rhodobacterales; family Rhodobacteraceae; genus Jhaorihella. Next base: position 6,813 of record JALTNO010000181.1, read on the forward strand.
CCGGCATCGAACGCCGGCACGTGATGGACAAGAGCGGCATCCTCGACCCCGAGGTGATGCACCCCCTGTTCCGGCAACGCGACGACGATGAATCATCCCTGATGGCGGAAATGGGCGTGGACGCGGCGCGCAAGGCGCTGGCGCAGGCCGGCCGCCAGCCCGAGGATATCGACCTGGTGATCTGCGCGGCCTCGAACATGGAGCGCGCCTACCCCGCAATGGCGGTCGAGATCCAGGACCTGCTGGGCGCGGGCGGCTTTGCCTTCGACATGAACGTGGCCTGTTCCTCGGCCACGTTCGGCATCCAGGCCGCGGCCGACATGATCCGCTCCGGTTCGGCGCGCGCGGCGCTGGTCGTCAACCCGGAAATCTGCTCGGGCCACCTGGAGTGGCGCGACCGCGACTGCCATTTCATCTTCGGCGACGTGGCCACCGCAACCGTCATCGAACGCCACCAGGACGCGAATGGACCTCATTTCGAGATCCTCTCGACCCGCTGCGCCACGCAATTCTCGAACAACATCCGCAACAACAACGGTTTCCTGCGCCGCTCGCGGCCGGACGGGATGAAGGATCGGCGCGACATGCAGTTCATGCAGAACGGCCGCAAGGTGTTCAAGGAAGTGCTGCCGCTGGTCAGCCGGCACATCGCCGACCACATGCAGGCCGAAGGCGTGGCCGCAAACGACCTCAAGCGGCTCTGGCTCCACCAGGCCAACAAGTCGATGAACGATTTCATCGGCCGCAAGGTACTGGGCCGCATACCCACGCCCGAGGAACAGCCCAACATCCTGCAGGACTACGCCAACACCTCATCGGCCGGGTCGATCATCTGCTTCTCCCGATATTCCGACGACCTTCAGGAGGGCGATCTCGGCCTGATCTGCTCCTTCGGAGCCGGCTATTCGGTGGGCTCGGTCCTCCTGCGCCGCCACACCTGAGCTGCCATGCCTGAGCTGCCACCGGGGCATTTCCCGTCCAGATAGAATATATGACCTCCGGATTCTCCTTTACCAGACAAGATCATTGTGAGACAGTAGGATGCTTTCCCGGAGTTGGGGGAAGTATTCGTGAGTGGGGGCGGTCAAGACGCCTTGGTTGAAGAGTGTGCGGCGGACCTTTTCGGGCTCCGCCGCTGTTCGTGAGTAACCGGCCCCGCTCGCGCCCGAATCCGGCACCCCGATGCCGGGAAGGTGCCTTGGGGGCTTGCCCGTCGGTCCGGTCTGGCCTTACAGGGCGGGCATGGCCAAGCTCTACTTCAACTACTCGACAATGAATGCCGGAAAATCGACGGTGCTGCTGCAGGCTGCGCACAACTACCGCGAAAACGGCATGGACACCTATCTTCTTACCGCCCGCATCGACGGGCGCGCGGGACAGGGCCGAATCGCCTCGCGAATCGGCATTGGCGCCGAAGCCGACACCTTCGATTCCGGCGACGACCTGTTCGACCGCATCCGCCAGAGGCTGAACCGGGGCCCGGTGGCCGCGGTCTTCGTGGACGAGGCCCAGTTTCTGTCCCCCGACCAGGTCTGGCAACTGGCACGCGCCGTGGACGACCTCGGCGTGCCGGTGCTCTGCTATGGCCTGCGGGTCGATTTCCGGGGCGAACTCTTCCCCGGTTCGGCAACGCTGCTGGCGCTGGCCGACGAAATGCGTGAAGTGCGCACCATCTGCCACTGTGGAAAGAAAGCCACGATGGTGGTGCGCCAGGACGAACGGGGCCGCGTTCTCACCACCGGCGATCAGGTGCAGATCGGCGGCAACGAAACCTATGTCTCGCTCTGCCGCCGCCACTGGCGCGAAGCGGTGGGCGATCGCCCCCCCGCTCCTTCACCTTGCGGAAAATACTCCGGGGGGTGAGGCCCGCAGGGCCGAGGGGGGCAGCGCCCCCCTTGCGCCCTCAGACCTTGAGATTGGGAATGATCTGCTTCTTCCGGCTGACCACGCCCGGCAGGACCACGGTATCGCCGTCGGTTTCGGCGCCGAAGGATTTCTTCGCCACCTCGCGGACCAGATCATTGGGCACCAGAAGGGTGGATTCCTCGTTCAGAATATCGACCACGAACATCAGGACCTGATCCACGCCATCCTCGGCGGCGACCGCTTTCATCGCCTCCATCAGCCCGGCCTTGCGGTTCAGAACCGTCGCCGGCGAGGTGGTCTCGAGGACCGACACGCGGAACTTCGTGCCATCCACCTCGTACTGCTTCGAATCCATGCGCAGCAGTTCGGCATCGGAAAAGGCCGACACGTCCGACTTGGCCGCGAACAGTTCGGCGGCATAGTCGGGGATGGAAATGCCCAGCTCGGCCGCCAGCGCCTCGGCCACTTCGCGGTCGCGGTCGGTGGTGGTGGGGGAACGGAACTCCAGCGTATCCGACAGGATGCAGGACAGCATGGCGCAGCGGATCGCCTCGGGCATCCGCTCCATGTCCTTGCCGATCAGGTCGTGCATGATGGTGGCGGTGCAGGCCACCGGCCGCATGGTGATCTCGATCGGCCCCTTCGTCTCGAGCCCGCCGGCCAGCTTGTGGTGATCGATGATCGCGCGCACATCCGCGCCGTTGATGTTGGCGGGCAGCTCGGCGGGGTTGTTGGTATCCACGATCACGCAGGGCTGACCGTCCTCGACGTCAGCGATGATCTCCGGCTTCTCCAGCCCCCAGCGTTTCAGCACGAAGGCGGCCTCGGTATTGGGCTCGCCCAGCAGCACCGCCTTCGCGGGCGTGCCCTTCACCTCGTTCAGGTACCACGCCCAGATGATGGGCGAGCCGGTGGAATCGGTGTCGGGGGACTTGTGGCCAAATACAAGAGTGGTCATCGCGGGATTCCTGTTCTCGGGAAATGAATTCGCGCGCCTTATAGGCTGGCGGACGGGGCTTGTCACGGGCTTGCCGCGGGGCGGACGAGGGGCAGATGGACGCGGGCGGCGCCCTTCCCCGCCGGCAGCCGGGTGGCGGCCGGTCGCGGAAATTTTCGGCCCATTTTTCGCGCGCCGGCGCTTGACTCGGCACGGTCATGTTCTTAGCTATGCGCCGTTAGCACTCGATGAGGGTGAGTGCTAACGGCCTCGCCGCAGGGCGCGCGGGGTGAAAGCATAACGAACTTTGAGCCTCAAGGAGCTGCAAAGATGGCATTCAAACCGCTTCATGACCGGGTGCTGGTGCGCCGCGTGGAAAGCGAAGAAAAGACCGCCGGTGGCCTGATCATTCCCGACAGCGCGAAGGAAAAACCCAGTGAAGGCATTGTGGTTGCTTGCGGCGAGGGCGCCCGCAAGGACAGCGGCGAACTGATCCCGATGTCCGTCAAGGAAGGCGACCGCATCCTGTTCGGCAAGTGGTCGGGTACGGAAGTCACGATCGACGGCGAAGAGCTGCTGATCATGAAGGAAAGCGACATCCTGGGCATCATCGACGGCGAAAAGGCCGCCAAGGCCGCCTGAAGGCCGCGCATCGTCGTTCGAACCCGGAAATCCAACCAGGAAACAAGCTGACTCAGGAGAGAGAGAAACATGTCTGCAAAGGACGTCAAGTTCGACACCGAAGCCCGCAATCGCATGATGGTCGGTGTCAACATTCTTGCCGACGCCGTGAAGGTGACGCTTGGCCCCAAGGGGCGCAACGTCGTCATCGACAAGAGCTTCGGCGCGCCGCGCATCACCAAGGACGGTGTGACGGTCGCCAAGGAAATCGAGCTTGAAGACAAGTTCGAGAACATGGGCGCGCAGATGGTGAAGGAAGTCGCCTCGCGCACCAATGACGAGGCCGGCGACGGCACCACCACCGCCACGGTTCTGGCCCAGGCCATCGTGACCGAGGGCATGAAGCGCGTGGCCGCCGGCATGAACCCGATGGACCTCAAGCGCGGCATCGACCTGGCCACCGACAAGGTCGTCGAGGCGATCAAGGAAATGGCCCGCGAGGTGAAGGACAGCGACGAGGTCGCCCAGGTCGGCACCATCTCGGCCAACGGCGAAGAGGAAATCGGCCGCCAGATCGCCGACGCCATGCAGAAGGTGGGCAACGAGGGCGTCATCACCGTCGAGGAGAACAAGGGCCTGGAGACCGAGACCGAGGTCGTCGAAGGCATGCAGTTCGACCGCGGCTATCTTTCGCCCTACTTCGTCACCAATGCCGACAAGATGACCGCCGAGCTGGAAGACGTGCTCATCCTGCTGCACGAAAAGAAGCTGAGCTCGCTGCAGCCGATGGTGCCGCTGCTTGAATCGGTGATCCAGTCGCAGAAACCGCTGCTGATCATCGCCGAGGACGTGGAAGGCGAGGCGCTGGCCACGCTGGTGGTCAACAAGCTGCGTGGCGGCCTGAAGGTTGCTGCCGTCAAGGCGCCGGGCTTCGGCGATCGCCGCAAGGCCATGCTGCAAGACATCGCGATCCTGACCGGCGGCCAGGTGATCTCGGAAGACCTGGGCATGAAACTCGAGAACGTCACCCTCGACATGCTCGGCAGCGCCAAGAAGGTCATCATCAAGAAGGACGACACCACCATCATCGACGGTGCCGGCGACAAGTCCGAGATCGAGGCCCGCGTCGCCCAGATCCGCACCCAGATCGAGGAAACCACCTCCGACTACGACCGCGAGAAGCTGCAGGAGCGCGTGGCCAAGCTGGCCGGCGGTGTTGCCGTGATCCGCGTCGGCGGCATGACCGAAGTCGAGGTGAAAGAGCGCAAGGACCGCGTCGATGACGCTCTGAACGCCACCCGCGCCGCGGTGCAGGAAGGCGTCGTGGTCGGCGGCGGTGTCGCCCTGGTGCAGGCCGGCAAGGTCCTGAAGGGGCTGAAAGGCGCCAACGAGGATCAGGACGCCGGCATTGCCATCGTGAGCAAGGCCATCGAGGCGCCGCTGCGCCAGATCGCCGAGAACGCCGGTGTCGATGGTGCCGTGGTGGCCGGCAAGGTCCGCGAAAGCGACAAGCCCTCCTTCGGCTTCAACGCTCAGACCGAAACCTATGGCGACCTGTTCGACGACGGCGTGATCGACCCGGCCAAGGTGGTGCGCACCGCGCTGGAAGACGCCGCTTCGGTCGCTGGGCTGCTGATCACCACCGAGGCCATGGTCGCCGACAAGCCCGAGCCGAAAGGCGCTGCGGGTGCCGGTGGCGGCATGCCCGACATGGGCGGCATGGGCGGCATGATGTAAGCCCGCCCGAACCGCAACGGTTCATGGGGGCTGCCTTCGGGCGGCCCCTTTTTCGTTATGCGCGCAGCGACTTGCCGGAACGGCCCCTCGCGCGAATGTGGGCAGATGTGCGGAACCTGGCAGTTGACCGGCGGGCCGGCGGCGATCATCTGTTCACCCATGTCCTTTCGTCTTGCCCTGCTGATCGCGCTGACCATGACAGCCTTTGCCGCCAATTCGCTGCTGAACCGGCTGGCCGTGGACAGCGGCGCAATCACGCCGGGGGCGTTTTCCTTCATGCGGGTTGCCGCGGGTGTGGCGATGCTGGGCCTTCTGGCGATGCTCCGGCGGGGACGACGGTTGCCGGTGGGGTGGCGGCAACTGATCGGAGCGCCGGCGCTGGCGGCCTACATGATCGGGTTTTCGCAGGCCTATCGCACGCTGGACGCGGGCGTGGGGGCGCTGATCCTGTTCGGCGCGGTGCAGATCACCATGTTCCTGTTCGCCGCCCTGTCCGGCTCGCCCGCCACGGGGCGGCAGGTCGCGGGCGCGGCGGTGGCCTTTGCCGGTCTGGTCTGGATCCTGTGGCCGGGCCGGTGCTGGCAGGCCGAGCCGGCCGGCGCTGCGATGATGGTGGCGGCAGGCATCGGCTGGGGCGCCTATACGCTTGCCGGCAGGGGCGAGGCCGATCCGGTTTCGGCAACGGCGGCGAACTTCGCGATGGCCCTGCCGCTGGTGGCGCTTCCCCCCTACCTTTCGGGCGAACTGGCTGCGGGCGGGGCGCCGTCCGGTCTTGCCCTGGCGGTCCTGTCGGGCGCGGTGACCTCGGGGCTTGGCTACGCGCTGTGGTACGCGATCGTGCCGCTGATCGACGCGGCAGTGGCGGCGCTGGTGCAGCTGAGCGTGCCCGTGATCGCGCTGGCCGGCGGCGCGCTGCTTCTGGCAGAGGCGCCGAGCCCGCGGTTTCTGGCCGGTACGGCTCTGGTTCTGGGCGGTATCGCCCTGTCGGTCGGCAGACGCGGGCGGCAGGCGTCGTGACCGGCAACGGCACGGTATTTCGGGGCCATGAGCCCACCATCCACAACTTGTTGGCGTTATCCACAAAATAAGGCTTGCCAGAAAGCTTCGGCGGGATCACCATATCTGGTAGGAAGGCGCGGTCAAACCCGCGCTTTCTGGAGCAGGCAACTAGCGCTTGGGGTGCCCTGTGCCCTCGGACGCTAGAGCAAGATGAGGTGACACCATGGCCCTTTCCGAACACATTCTGGAGGACGACCTTCACCCGATCGACATCGTCGAGGATCTCGCGGCGCATCACGACTGGGATTTCGATCGCATCGGGGACGACCAGATCGCCATGGCGGTCGAGGGCCAGTGGCGCACCTATTCGATCACGCTTGCATGGTCGGGCCATGACGAGACGCTGCGCCTGATCTGCACCTACGAGATGGAGCCGCCCGAGGAACATCTGGGCGGGCTTTACGCATTGATCAACGACATCAACGATCAGTGCTGGGCCGGTGCCTTCACCTGGTGGGCGGAGCAGAAGCTGATGGTGTATCGCTACGGGTTGATGCTGACCGGCGGCCAGACGGCCAGCGCCGAGCAGATCGACCGGATGATCACCGCGGCAGTGCTGAGCGCCGAGCGCTATTACCCTGCGATCCAGCTGCTGCTGTGGGGCGGACGAAGCCCGCGAGAGGCGTTGCAGGTTGCCATTGCCGAAGCCTGGGGGCGCGCGTAAATCCCGGTCTCGTACCTGACAACGAGGGGAGGGACGATCCATGGTGATGGAAGCGGTTGCCGACCGGGGGCTGGTGCTTCTGGGCTGCGGCAAGATGGGGTCGGCGCTGCTGAGCGGCTGGCTGGAGGGCGGCCTGCCAGCGGCCGAGGTCTGGGTCGTCGATCCCGCTCCTTCCGACTGGGTGCTGGCGCAGGGGGTGCATGTGAACGCACCGCTGCCCGAAAGCCCGGCCATTGCCCTGGTGGCGGTGAAGCCGCAGATGATGGGCGAAGCCCTGCCGGCGCTGAAGGCGCTGGGAGGCGGTGGAACCCTGTTCGTGTCGATTGCCGCGGGCACGCCGATCTCGACCTTCGAAGCGGCGCTGGGCACGGGCACGCCGATCGTGCGGGCGATGCCGAACACGCCGGCGGCGATCCGGCGCGGAATCACGGCGCTGGTGGGCAATGCCGCCTGTGGCGAGGACGATCTGGCCCTGGCCGAGAGCCTTCTGGCCGCAGTCGGGCAGACCGTGCGGCTGGAGGACGAATCGCAGATGGATGCGGTGACCGGCGTCAGCGGCTCCGGTCCGGCCTATGTCTTTCACCTGATCGAGACCCTGGCCGCGGCGGGCGAGGCGCAGGGGTTGTCGCCGGATCTGGCCCTGCAACTGGCGCGCGCGACCGTGGCCGGGGCCGGAGCACTGGCCGAGGCCTCGGACGAAAGTCCTGCGCAGCTGCGCGTGAACGTGACCAGCCCCGGCGGCACGACGCAGGCAGCGCTGGAAGTTCTGATGGACGAAGAGACCGGCTTTCCGGCACTGATGCGGCGCGCGGTGGCGGCGGCAACGGAACGGTCGCGGGAGCTGTCGCGTGGCTGAGATTTCGTTTGACGATTTCCTGGCGGTGGATATCCGCGTGGGCCGTGTGGTTCGGGCCGAGCCCTACCCGGAGGCGCGCAAGCCCGCCATCAAGCTGTGGATCGATTTCGGCCCCGAGATCGGAGAGAAGAAATCCTCGGCCCAGATCACGGCCCGTTACACGCCCGGCGATCTGGTCGGACGGCAGGTGCTGGCGGTGGTGAATTTCCCGCCGCGCCAGATCGGGCGGTTCATGTCCGAGGTTCTGGTGCTGGGTGTGCCGGACGCGGATGATGGGATTGTCCTGATCGGGCCGGATCAGGCGGTGCCGGAGGGCGGGCGGCTGTGTTGATGCGGTGATCAGGGGGGCGCTGCCCCCCTCGGCCCGGCGGGCCTCACCCCCGGGATATTTTCAGGCCAGAAAAAGAACGGGCGGGGGAATGGATCGGTATCGCGGTGGCGGGTCGGCCTTTCTCAGCCTCGGCGCGCAAGGCGCGACAGCAGGCCCCCCCGGCGTGGCGGTTCGGCGGGGTCTGCGAGCGGCGCCGGAGGGATGCGGCTGAGAATGCGCCAGGGCCGGGTCGCGGCGCTGCCGCCGCCGCAGGCGGACATGCCGAAGGGGTCGAAGATCTTGACCAGAACGGGATCGTTGCGGTCGTCCACATAGACGGCGCCGCACCAGTCCCGGCTGCGGGCATGGGAAAACATCGCCTCGACCCGGTCGAGCGTCTGCCGGAAGGCGGTCTCGCTGGCGGGCCGGTCGGGGGGCGGCGCGTCCGGGTCGTGGACATACCAGCCCTCCGGCGCGGCGCGCAGCCGGGTCCACAGCGTGTCGAGATCGGGCCAGGTCAGGATGCCCTCGAACCGCCCGGCAAGGGCGTCCCGGTAGATCCGGGCCGCGTTGTCGGCCTCATCTTCTGGCAGCGTGCCGGTCCGGGTCATGTTTCCCCCCCCTTTTCGCACCGCCGGGATGGGCGGCATCCCGCATTACATGCACCGTTTCGCATATGGTGCAACCCCGCACCGGAAACCGGCTGGCCAAGGCGGGCCGGGCCTGACATAGCTTGGCCCCAGGATCTGACAGGATGAAAGGTTGGCCATGACCCGCATCATCACCGCCCTGTCCGAGATTTCGGACCACTACGACGCGCTGCTTGTCGATCTGTGGGGCTGCGTCCACAATGGTGTCACCGCCTTTCCCGAGGCCGTGAAGGCGTTGCAGGACTACCGCGCGGGGGGCGGGACAGTGTGCCTGCTGACCAACTCTCCGCAGCCACGCAAGGGCGTGGCACGGCAGCTGCAACGCTTCGGCGTGCCCGAGGACTCCTGGGATACCATCGCCACCAGCGGCGACAGCGCCCGGGCGGCCATGTTTCGGGGCGCGGTCGGCAGACGGGTGTTCTTCATGGGCGAGTGGGAGCGCGATGCCGGATTCTTCGAACCCATCCACGTGGTCGAGAACCCGGTACCCATCGAACTTGTACCCCTGGAAGAGGCCGAGGGCATCGTCTGCTGCGGCCCGTTCGATCCCTTCGCCGACCCCGAGGTGAACCGTCCCACCTTTCTATATGCCAAGCAGAAGGGGATGAAGCTGCTCTGCGCCAACCCCGATATCGTGGTGGACCGGGGCGCGCGGCGCGAATGGTGCGCAGGGGCTCTGGCCCGGCTCTACACGGAGATGGGAGGCGAAAGCCTCTATTTCGGCAAGCCGCACCCGCCGATCTATGACCTCGCCCGCCGCCGGCTGGCCGAGATCGGGCGGCTGGCGCCCGAGGCGCGGATGCTGGCGATCGGCGACGGGCTGCATACCGACATTGCCGGGGCGATGGGCGAGGACATCGATTCCCTGTTCATCACCGGCGGTCTCGCCGCGACCGAGACGGGAACCGAAGATCACCCCGATGAAGAGGCCCTGAACGCCTATCTGGAAAAGGAAAAGCTGTCTCCGACCTACGCCATCGGGAAATTGCGCTGACGAAAAGGGGTTGATTTTCTGCATCTGCAAAGTAATAAAGTTGCATGAAGCGGGCTTTTCGCCGAACAAAATTACTCGACATGACCCGAGAGGATGACATGCTGGACAATCTTCCGCGCGGCACGATCTGCATCGAAGATATCGAAATGGGGATGACCCGTTATCTGCGGAAGGTCGTGACCGACGAGGATATCGAGATGTTCGCGCAGGTCTCGACCGATCGCAACCCGGTGCATCTGGACGACGACTATGCCCGCGACACGATCTTCCAGGGCCGGATCGCACATGGCATGCTGACGGCGGGGCTGATCTCGGCGGTGATCGGCGAGCAGCTTCCGGGCCACGGCACGGTCTACATGGGGCAGACGCTGAAATTCCTCGCCCCGGTGCGACCGGGCGACACGGTTCATGCCGAGGTCAGGGTGATCGACATCGACATCGCAAAACGGCGGGTCAAGCTGGACTGCCATTGTTCGGTGGATGGAAAGAAGGTTCTGGTCGGCGAAGCCATGGTGCTGGCGCCCAGTCGCAAGTTCGACTGAGCCGCGATTGTGAGCCGGGACTAGCGGAGGCCCGCAAGCGGGCCACGCCTTCTTCGGGCCGCGCCTTGCGGCGCGGCGGTGCCTCCGGCGGGAGTATTTCGGGCAAGATGAAGGAGACAAGGCCGGGATCCGGCGCGTGCGGGAGCCGGGCGGTGCCGGGGCTTTTTCCTCATGGTTGACGCATGTGAAGGGGGCCGCTGCACAGGATGTCGCGCCGTCTTGCGGAAGGTCGCAGGGAAGGTTAGGCAGGCCCCATGCGGATCATCCGGGACTATCAGTTCGTCGAACCCGAAGATCGCGGCGCTTCTGCCGCGATCGGCAATTTCGACGGGGTTCACCTGGGTCACCAGTCGGTGATCGACCTCGCCCGCAAGGCCGCGCCGCGCGCGCCGCTGGGCGTTGTCACCTTCGAGCCCCAC
>JALTNO010000182.1 GCA_027000645.1 Paracoccaceae bacterium
CCATCGTGCTGGGGCTGGCCTTCACGGGGCTGCAGGCCTACGAATACGGCGTCCTCATCCTCGAAGACGGCTGGACCTTCGGCGGCGACATCTTCTATTCGAACTTCTTCATGGCCACCGGCTTCCACGGGGCGCATGTCATCATCGGGACGATCTTCCTGATGGTCTGCCTGGTGCGCGCCATCAAGGGGGACTTCACGCCGGAACAGCATGTCGGCTTCGAGGCCGCCGCCTGGTACTGGCACTTCGTCGACGTGGTGTGGCTGTTCCTGTTCTTCGCCGTGTATATCTGGGGCACGGCCGTGGTGATGTAGGCCCGTGCCTGCCGCGGTTGCATTTCCGCGGGCGATGGGCAACACAACGGGGCGCGCGGGACGATCCCTGCGCGCCTTTCCCTTTGACGGACGGATCATCCATGCGCCCCATCCTGTTTCTTCTCGTCTTCGGTGTGACCGGGCTTGCCGTGCTGGTCAGTCTGGGCAACTGGCAGGTGCGGCGCCTGCAATGGAAAGAGGCGGTCCTGTCCGAAATCCAGGCGCGCCTGGGCGAAGATCCGGTCCCGATTCCCGCGCAACCCGACCCGGACACCGACAAGTATCTTGCCGTCACCGTGACCGGGACGATGGAGCCGGGCGAGATCGCGGTGCTCATCTCGACCCGCGATTTCGGGGCCGGGTATCGCATCATCGCGCCCTTTCGTACCGATGACGGCCGGCGCATCCTGATCGATCGCGGCTTCGTGCCGACCCCGGCGAAGGACCGCGCCCGAAGGACCGGGCGGATGACGGTGGTGGGAAATCTGCACTGGCCGGACGAGATCGACAGCTTCACCCCGGAACCGGACCGCAAGGCCGAAATCTGGTTCGCCCGCGACGTGCCGGCCCTGGCCGCCGAGCTGGAAACCGATCCGGTTCTGGTCATCGCGCGGTCGAGGACCGATCCGGGCGTGACACCTTTGCCGGTGGACACCGCCGGGATTCCGAACAATCACCTGCAATACGCGGTGACATGGTACGGGCTGGCGCTGGTCTGGGCCCTGATGACCGCCTATTTCCTGTGGCGCAACCGCGCCCGTAAAACGAGTGATGCATGATGAAATACGTCTCGACCCGCGGAAAAGCGCCGGAACTGGATTTCGAGGCGGCGATGCTGACCGGGCTGGCCCGCGATGGCGGCCTTTACGTGCCCGCGACGATCCCCCGGATGGAGACCGATCAGATCGCGGCGCTGTCCGGTCTGAGCTATGAGGAAACCGCCTTTCGGGTGATGCGCCCCCTTGTCGGAGACAGCTTTTCCGACGACGAGTTTCGCGGGGCCATTGCGCGCGCCTATGCCGGTTTCGGTCACGTCGCCCGCGCGCCGCTCAAGCAACTGGCGCCAAATCACTTCCTGCTGGAGCTGTTCCACGGGCCGACCCTGGCCTTCAAGGACTTCGCCATGCAGCTGATCGGCCAGCTGTTCGAACTGGCGCTGAAGCGCCGCGGCGAACGGGTGACCATCGTCGGCGCCACCAGCGGCGACACCGGCAGCGCCGCGATCGAGGCCTTCCGGGGTCTGGATGCGGTGGACGTGTTCATCCTCTTCCCCGACGGCCGTGTCTCCGAGGTGCAGCGCCGGCAGATGACCACGGTGACGGATGCGAACGTGCATGCGCTGGCGGTAAAGGGCGATTTCGACGACTGCCAGGCGCGGGTGAAGGACATGTTCAACGACTTCGCCTTCCGCGACGAGGTGCGGCTGGCGGGCGTCAACAGCATCAACTGGGCGCGGGTGCTGGCGCAGGTGGTCTATTACTTCTACGCCGCCGTCAGCCTCGGCGCCCCGCACAGGCCCGTCAGCTTTACCGTGCCCACGGGCAATTTCGGCGACATCTTTGCCGGCTTCATCGCCAAGCGGATGGGGCTGCCCATCGACCGGCTGGTGGTGGCCACCAACCAGAACGACATCCTGCACCGCTGCCTGTCGGGGCAGGGCTATGTCAAGGGCGAAACTCGCCCCTCGATCAGCCCGTCCATGGACATCCAGGTCAGCTCCAATTTCGAGCGCGCCCTGTTCTACGCCTACGGGTGCGACGGCGCGGCGGTGGCGCAGCTGATGGAGGAGCTCTCCGCCCAGGGCGGCTTCGGGGTCAGCCAGGGCGCACTCGAGGCGCTGCGGGAAGATTTCGATTCCGGCTCGGCCTCCGAGGACGAAACCCGCGCGGCCATTGCCGCCACCCTGCGCGAAAGCGGCGAACTGATCTGCCCGCACACGGCGGTGGCGGTGAAGGTCGCCAACCAGCTGCGCGCGGCCGCGGTGCCGATGATCACGCTTGCCACCGCCCATCCGGCCAAGTTTCCCGCCGCGGTGGAACAGGCCAGCGGCGTGCATCCGCCCCTTCCCCCGCGCATGGCCGACCTGTATGACAGGCCGGAGCGCCTGACCCGGATCGCCAACGACCTGGGCGCCATCGAGGATCATATCAGGGGGCAGATTGCCAAGTGACCGTTCAACTCGACCGACTGGCCAACGGCTTTCGCATCGTCAGTGAACACATGCCCGGTCTGCAGTCGGCCGCCATCGGCGTGTGGGTAACCGCCGGCGGCCGGCACGAGCGGGCCGAACAGAACGGCATCGCCCATTTCCTGGAACACATGGCGTTCAAGGGCACCACCAACCGCACCGCCCTGCAGATCGCCGAGGCGATCGAGGATGTGGGCGGCTACATCAACGCCTATACCTCGCGCGAGGTCACGGCCTATTACGCGCGGGTTCTGGCGGGCGACGTGCCGCTGGCGCTGGACGTGATCGCCGACATCCTGCTCAACCCGCTGTTCGACGCCGCCGAGATCGAGGTGGAACGCGGCGTGATCCTGCAGGAGATCGGCCAGACCCACGACACCCCCGACGACGTGATCTTCGACTGGCTGCAGGCGGAAAGCTATCGCGACCAGCCGCTGGGGCGCTCGATCCTGGGGCCCAGCGAACGGGTGCGCACCTTTACCCGCGAAGACCTGGCGCGGTTCGTCGGCGAACATTACGGGCCGGGGCAGATGATCCTTTCCGCGGCGGGCGCGGTGAACCACGACGAACTGGTCCGCATGGCCGAGCGCCTGTTCGGCCACCTGCCGCCGCTTGAGCGGGGGGCGGTGATGCCGGCCCGCTTCACCGGGGGCGAGGCCCGCCGGGAAAGGGATCTCGAACAGGCGCATTTCGCGCTGGCGCTGGAAGGCCCCGGCTATCGCGACGACGAGATCCATACCGCGCAGATCTATGCCGGCGTCCTGGGCGGAGGCATGTCCAGCCGGCTGTTCCAGGAGATCCGGGAAAGGCGCGGCCTGTGCTACACGATCTTCGCCCAGGCCGGCGCCTATGCCGACACCGGCACCACCACCATCTATGCCGGCACCAGCGCCGAACAGATCGCCGAACTGGCCGGGATCACCATTGACGAGCTCAGGCGCGCCGCCTCCGACATCACCGCCGAAGAACTGGAACGGGCCCGCGCCCAGATGAAGGCCGGGTTGCTGATGGGGCTGGAAAGCTCCTCCAACCGGGCCGAGCGGCTGGCCCGGATGGTGCAGATCTGGGACCGGGTGCCGCCGCTCGAGGAAACCGTGGCGCGGATCGACGCGGTGAGCCTGCAGGACTTGCGCGCCTTTGCCGAGCATATGGCGACGCAGGCCCCTGCGGCGCTGGCGCTTTACGGCCCGATCGCGGCCGCGCCCAGCCTGAACCGCCTGCAGGAGAGGCGCGCCGCCTGAAACCCGTCCGATGCTGCTTCCCCGTCGCAAGCTGAAAATCGAGACCGAGCGGATGACACTGCGTCCGCCGACCCATTCCGATTTCCGCCAGTGGGCATCGCTGCGGGCCGAAAGCCGCGATTTTCTCACCCCGTGGGAGCCGGCCTGGGCCGCCGATCACCTGACCCGCAAGGCCTTCACGAACCGGGTCTACTGGGCGCAGCGGTCCGTGGCCAACGGCTCGGCGGTGCCGCTGTTCCTGATCCGACGCGAGGATCAGGCGCTGCTTGGAGCGGTGACGCTGGACAACATCCGCCGCGGCCCTTCGCAGGCAGGGACGCTGGGCTACTGGGTGGGTGCGAAATTCGCCCGCCAGGGCTACATGCGCGAGGCGGTGGGGGCGCTGGTGCATCACGCCTTCGCGCGGCTGGATCTGTCGCGGCTGGAGGCGGCCTGCCTGCCCGAGAACAGGCCCTCGCGCGCGCTGCTGGAAAGCTGCGGCTTCAAGTACGAGGGCGTCGCCCAGTCCTATCTCCAGATCAACGGCCGCTGGCGCACCCATGTCCTCTATGCCGCTCTGCGCCCGGACCGGCGCGGGCGGACGGATGCGGGAACGCTCTGAAAACGCCGGCGGCGGCGGAAGGTTCCGCCGCCGCCTCCGGTTTTTCCGCCGTTTCCGGCCGGCTCAGGCGAACCACCACCTTTCGGCGGCCTTGGCGCCGTCCAGTTCCCAGTTCGCGGCAACCGCATCCTCGTGGGCCAGCTTCTTGCTCACGCCCATGATGTAGTTGGCGAACATCGGCAGCAGCGCGCCACCATCGTCGCGGATCAGAAGCTGGGTCTCGCGGTACATCGCGGCGCGCTTGACCGGGTCCAGCTCGGCCCGCGCGGCGATCACCAGTTCGTTGAACCGCTTGGCGGCCTCGGTGTCGCGCCAGGCGGTTTCGTTCCACTCGGTGTCCTTCACATAGGCTGCCGCATACATCCAGTCGGCGGTGGGACGGCCGCCCCAGTAGCTGACGCACCACGGCTTCTTGTTCCAGACGTTGGACCAGTAGCCGTCCTTCGGTTCGCGCACCACCTCGATGTCGATGCCGCATTCGCGGGCCGAGGCCGCGATCAGCTGTGCCGCATCCACCGCGCCGGCAAAGGCGGCTTCCGAGGTCGAAAGCTGCAGCGTGCCCGAATGGCCCGACTTCTTGTAATGGAAGATCGCCTTGTCCTTGTCGAATTCGCGCTGCGGGATGTCGGCGGCATAGAAGGGCATGGCCGGCGAGATCGGATGATCGTTGCCCAGCGCCCCATGGCCGAGCAGGATCTTGTCGAGCAGTTCCTGCCGCTTGACCGCCAGCTTGATCGCCAGCCGCAGGTGCAGGTTGTCGAAGGGCGGCGTGTCCACGCGCATCGGCATCGTGTAGTGCAGCGTACCGGTCTTTTCCAGGATCGAGATCGCGGGATTGCGCGACAGCAGGTTCACCGTCTTGGCGTCCACCCGGTCGATCAGATCCACGTCGCCGTTCATCAGCGCATTCTGGCGCGCGGTCACGTCGATGATCGACAGGATTTCCACCTCGTCGAAATGCGCGCGCCCTTCCTTCCAGTAGTTCGGGTTGCGCTTGCCCGCGACGCGCACGCCCGGCTCGAAGCTTTCGATCGAGTAGGGGCCGGTGCCGATGCCCGCCAGCGGGTCGATCTTGCCGTCCTTCGAGGGCAGGATGATCAGGTGATAATCGCTCATCAGATAGGGGAAGTCGGCATTCGCCCCGCTCAGCTCGAACACCACGCTGTCGCCGTCCACGCGGATATCGGTAATGGCGGAAAGCAGCCCCTTGGCGGCCGATTTCGAATCATCCCCTCGGTGATAGTTGATGGTGGCGACCACGTCTTCGGGGGTCAGCGTCTTGCCGTTATGGAACTCGATGCCCTTGCGCAGCTTGAAGCTCCAGGTCTTCGCATCCGAAGAGTCGTAGCTTTCGGCAAGTTCGGGAACCAGTTCGCCGGTATTGTCCACCTCGGTCAGGCAGTTGCCGTAAAGAAATCCGGTGTTGAGGGTAAAGCCGTTCTCGTAAGTGCCGGGGTCCATCGAGTCCGTGGTCGAACCATGTGCCGACCCGATTCGCAGCTTGCCGCCCTGCTTGGGTGCGGCCGCCATGGCCTTGTCTGCCAGCGACAGGGCCGCGGGCAGAACCACGCCGGCCGCAAGCGCCGAGGTGATGAACTGGCGGCGGTCGATCTGGCCGTTGGTCAGGCGGTTGGCCTGAAGTTTCAGAAAAAGGTCTTTCATGGGGTCCTCCCTGGATATGTTCGGGTCTTGCGAGTTCCACGCCGCATGATCACGCCAACTCCCGGCCCCGCCGGGGTCGTGCGATCCCTACCCACCCGATACTGCACAAAATTCACCCGTTCATGTCCAGCGTTTCGTTCATTCGTCGGCAATCTTTGTTCCGGAACGGCGAGGCCGATGCAGGTCTCTCCCGGCGGTCACCGCCGGCATCGCCGCCAATGTCGTTTTCGTCGGTCAGGCGTCGTTTTCGTTGCGCTGCCGGTTTGGCGATGCAAAAATAGTACGAAGATCCCCGTGCCGGACGGAAACCGGACAGACCGGCCTGGAAGGGGACAGGCGAATCAACAGGGGGAAACGGCTCTTGCATCCCGTGGTCAGGACGATCTTCAAGCGGCTGGGGCTCGGGGTCGTCACGCTTTTCGTCGTGTCGGTCATCATCTTCAGCGCGATCTCCCTGCTGCCCGGCGATTTCGGCGAGGCGGTGCTGGGACAGGCCGCCACCGAGGAAACCGTCGCCGCCTTTCGCAAGGAGCTCGGCCTCGACAAGCCGGCCCCGGTCCGCTACGTCGAATGGCTCGGCGCGGTGCTGCAGGGCGATCTGGGCACCTCGTTTTCGGGGCGGGCCTCGTCCGGGGTGGACCGTTCCCGACCGGTGAGCGAACTGGTGGCGCCGCGGCTGGGGAACACGTTGTTCCTGGCCGGCGTGACGGCGGTGATCGCCGTGCCTCTGGCACTTTTTCTGGGGTTGACGGCGGCGCTTTTCAGGAACTCGGTCTATGATCGGGTCGTCAATGCGCTGACGCTGACCACCATCGCCACCCCGGAATTCTTCGTGGCCTATATCCTCATCCTGCTGTTCGGCTCGCTATGGCCGATCTTTCCGTCGCTGGCGAACGTGGATGCCTCGACGCCGTTTTTCGAACGATTATACCGCGTGTCGTTGCCCGCCATGACGCTGACGCTGGTGATCGTCGCGCACATGATGCGGATGACGCGGGCCGCGATCATCAACCTTCTGGCCTCTCCCTACATCCAGATGGCCCGGCTCAAGGGCGCCAGCCAGGCCGAGGTGATCCTCAAGCACGCCCTGCCCAATGCATGGGCGCCGATCGCCACGGTGATCGCCTTCAACCTTGCCTATCTGGTCGTGGGCGTCGTCGTCGTCGAGGTGGTCTTCGTCTATCCCGGCATCGGGCAGCTCATGGTGGACGCGGTGACCACGCGCGACATCCCCGTCGTGCAGGCCTGCGCGCTGATATTCGCCGCCACCTACATCATCCTGAACCTGGTCGCCGACATCATAGGCATCGTCACCAACCCGAGGCTGCTGCATCCGCGATGACCCAGACACCCGACCCCCCCGAGACGTATTCCGCAACGGCCGAGGTCGGGGCCGTCCGCAGGCGCCGTTCCCGTCGCGAACGCGTCTGGATGGTGCTGAAGAAGGCGCCGCCGACGGCGTGGTTCGGCATGATCGTCGTGTTCCTCTATTTCTTCGTGGCGATTTTCGCCCCGTGGCTGGCCCCGTACGGAGAGGCCGACAGCTCCTTCCCTGCCTATCTGCCATGGGGTGAGGGCGGGCATGTCTTCGGAACCGACCAGATCGGGCGGGATATCCTGTCGCGCCTGATCTATGGCGCCCGCAACACGATGGGAATTGCGCTGGTCACGACGCTGCTGGCCTTTGCCATCGGCGGCGGGCTGGGCCTGATCGCCGCCATCAACCGGTCATGGCTGGACCAGCTGCTGTCGCGCTCGGTAGACGTGCTGATGGCGATCCCCAGCCTGATCTTCGCGCTGATGCTGCTGTCGATCTTCGGCTCGACCATTTCCAGCCTGATCCTCATCATTGCGGTTCTCGACAGCACCCGCGTCTTTCGCCTCACCCGCTCGGTGGCTGTCAACGTGGTGGTCATGGACTATGTCGAGGCCGCGCGCCTGCGCGGCGAGGGGCTGGGCTGGATCATGCGGCGCGAGATCCTCCCCAACATCATGCCGCCGCTGGTGGCCGAGTTCGGGCTGCGCTTCTGCTTCGTGTTCCTGACCATCGCGGCGCTGAGCTTCCTCGGGGTCGGCATTCAGCCGCCCACGGCGGACTGGGGCTCGATGGTGCGTGACAATGCCTCGCTGATCCAGTTCGCAAAATACGATCTCAAGGCGGGGCTGACGCCGCTTCTGCCAGCGGCGGCGATCGCTCTTCTCACGGTCGCGGTGAACTTCATCGTGGACTGGTTCCTTCACCAGACAAGCGGGCTGCGCGATGACCTCTGACACCACGGCAGGCGGCAAGGGAGATATCCTGCTGGAGATGCGCGACGTGCGCATCGAGGGTTTCTCGGACGAAAGGTGGCACCCGATCATCAAGGGCGTGGGCCTCACCCTGCGCCGCGGAGAGGTGATGGGCCTGATCGGCGAATCGGGGGCCGGGAAATCCACCCTCGGCCTGGCCGCCATGGGCTTCACTCAGCCCGGCGTGCGGATCACCGGGGGATCGATCGTCTTCGACGGGATCGACCTGCGGGCGGCATCGGAAGTCGAAAAGCGCCGGCTTTGGGGCACCCGCATCGCCTATGTGGCGCAGTCGGCGGCGGCCTCGTTCAACCCGGCGCACCGGCTCATCGACCAGACGGTCGAGGCCGCCAACCGCATGAACCTGCGCCCCGACGCCGAATCCCGCGCCGACGCGGTGCGGCTTTACCGGGATCTGCAACTGCCGGACCCCGAACATATCGGCGAACGCTACCCTCACCAGGTCTCGGGCGGGCAGTTGCAGCGGGTGATGACCGCCATGGCGATGTCGCCACGGCCCGATCTCATCATCTTCGACGAACCGACAACGGCGCTGGACGTGACCACCCAGGTCGAGGTGCTGGCGGCCATGCGCAAGATCGTCGAGGAATACGACACCGCGGCGATCTACATCACCCACGACCTGGCGGTGGTGGCGCAGATGGCCGATGTCATCAAGGTCCTGCGTTACGGCGAAGAGGTGGAAGAGGCGGAAACCCGCAAGATGCTGAGCGCGCCCGAGAAACCCTATACGCGGTCGCTGTGGTCGGTGCGCGCATTGCACAAACCGGAGCGGAAGGGGAAAGATATCCTTCTGTCCATGGAGGGGGTCGATGCCGCTTACGGTTCGGCCCGGGTGCTGCACGATGTCACCATCACGATCCCCCGCGGGGAAACCGTGGCCGTGGTCGGCGAATCCGGGTCCGGCAAATCGACGGCGGCGCGGGTCATCACCGGGCTTCTGCCGCCGACCAGGGGCGTGGTGCGATTCAATGGCGAGGCGCTGCCGCCGCGCCTCGAGGACCGCAGCAAGGACCAGCTCCGCAAGATCCAGATGATCTACCAGATGGCCGACACCGCGATGAACCCGCGCCAGACCGTCGAAGAGATCATCGGCCGCCCGCTGGAATTCTATCTCGGGCTCAAGGGCCGCGCGCGCGAGGCGCGGGTCGTCGAGCTGCTGAAGATGATCGAGCTGGATGAAACCTTCATCGACCGCTTCCCCTCGGAACTGTCCGGCGGGCAGAAGCAGCGCATCTGCATCGCCCGGGCGCTTGCGGCCGAACCCGAACTGATCATCTGCGACGAGGTGACCTCGGCGCTCGACCAGATCGTGCAGGAGGGCATCCTGCGCCTGCTTCTGCGCCTGCAGGAGGAATTCGGGATCACCTACATGTTCATCACCCATGACATCGCCACGGTGAAGGCCATCTCGGACGAGATCGTGGTGATGTATCAGGGCGAGGTGATCGAACAGGGCATGAAAAGCGAGGTCCTCTCGCCGCCCTGGCCGGAATACACGCAGCTTCTCCTGTCCTCGGTGCCCGAGATGGACCCCGACTGGCTGACGAATCTGCTGGCCGGGCGCGGCGACCGGACGTCCTGAGCGGTTCCCCGGGCAGCTTCCGTCTTGCCCGCCCCGTGCCGGGCAGGGCCGGTTCCGCCCGTCCGCGGCGGCTTCTGCCATCATGTTTTCCGAACACGTCCACTTTCTCACCACATTCTCGTCAGACACTTGCCACCAGCGGAAATCCCGCCCGCATTCGCGGAAACATGGCTGCTGAAAGACATTCCAATGATCGCGCGACCCGACGTCATCGAGGCCGAAGAGGAATTTGCCGAAGAGCTTGCTCCGGGAACCGGGCTGCTGCACGGGCAATACGTGATCGAGCGATACCTCGTGCATGGCGGGTTCGGGATTACCTATCTTGCCCGGGATAGCCTCGATCGGCCGGTGGTCATCAAGGAATGTTTCCCCGGCGCCATCTGCTGCCGCGTGGACGGGCGCGTGCAGGCCAGGTCGCACTGGCTGGAGGACCAGTTCTCGGCGATCCTGCGCCATTTCATTCGCGAGGCGCACCGTCTGTCCAGGTTGCATCACCCCGATATCGTCGGCGTTCACCAGGTATTCGAGGAACGCGGCACCGCCTACATGGCGCTCGACTACGTGGAGGGAAGCGATCTCCTGGCGGTGCTCGAAGAACAGCCCGACCGCCTTTCCCCCGAGACCGTGACCTCCATCCTGCGGCGCGTTCTCGAGGCGGTTGGTTACATTCACGAACAGGGCATCCTGCACCGCGACATATCGCCGGACAACATCCTGCTGGACGGCGAGGACAACCCGACGCTGGTCGATTTCGGCGCCGCGCTGGAATATGCGGCGCGCGAAAGCCGGTCGGTTTCGGCGCTTCCGGCGGTCAAGGACGGGTACTCCCCGCAGGAATTCTACCTGTCCGACGAACCGCAGTGCCCGGCAAGCGATCTCTATTCGCTGGGCGCCACCTTTTATCACCTCATCGTCGGCGAGGCCCCGCCGGACAGCCAGAAACGCCTGTCCGCGGTGGCCACGCGCGGGGCCGACCCTTACGTGCCGCTGGTCTCGCGCGCGCCGTGGTATGACCGCGAGTTTCTGGCCGCCATCGACAGGTCGCTGGAGCTGTTCCCCGACGACAGGTTCCAGAGCGCGCGGGAATGGCTGACCGCGATCTCCGGCCCGGTTCGCGCCGAACGGCCGGCGAAAGACAACTCCAAGGACAACTCCCCGGCGATGCAGGATGCGGATATCCTGCGCGCCATTTCCGCGGCCATCGCCGAGGCTGGTGCCGACCGGGTGGAACCGCGCGGACCCCGGTGCAACAGCGAGACCGCGAACCGGTCCCTCGGCAATACGGAACAGGGCCGCCCCGAGCCGCGGCGCCGGTTCGTGGACATTTTCGGCAATCCCGTCGACGACGTGGAAGCCTGGCTGGAAGAGCAGGAGCGCGAACTGCGGCGCATGGGCCGGAAGGCCGGCGCGGCCTCGGGGACAGGGCGCATGGGCGCGGGCGATTCGAAACCGGCCATGGAAAGGCGCGCGCGCCTCTTCGGGGCCTTGCTGGGGCGACGGTCGCCGCAGGCGCCGGTTTCGTGACGGACTGGGAAAGGAACGGACATGAAGTTCATCAAGGAAATCATCTCCAGGCGACAGGATGAAACCGGGCATGCCGAAGACGCCTTCGAGCGCGAAGCGGCCGCATCCGGCGATGCTCTCGACCTCGAGGCATATTCCCTCCCGCGCGAGCCGGCACCCGCCCCCGCCGAGAGCGCAGGCGAGGTGACGGTTGACGAGGACGAGTTGTGCAGGCTGGTGGCCGATTCCACCTGGATGCCGACCCAGCCGGCGGAGGAGGGCGGGCAAGGCATTTCGGGCACCGGTGCCGCTGACGAACCCGGCCTCCTGCGGGAGAAGGCCCCCAGCGAGGATGACGAGGCCCTGGGCCGCGACCTGGGAGAGCGCGCCGCGCAGCGGGCAATGGCGGCGCTGGCGTCATCTCGGGACATCCGCCAGGCGGCAAGGGCCGCCGACGAGCCGGCGGAGCGGCCACGGCCTTCCTCCGCGCCGGAGCCGGCCGCCGAAGAGACGCCGGAACCAGGGGACGGTCCGCAATTCCAGCGCGAACCGGTGACGAGGCTGCGCCCCCGCGCCCACCCGCAGGAGGCTGCGATTGCCGAACTGCCCGATCCCTTCGACCGGCTCGAAGCGGAAGGGGCAGGGCCGGCGCCCGTGGTCGAAAGGGAAAGGTCATCGCCGTTCCAGCGTCCCGAGACGGCGGACCGGCGCCCCCCCGCGCCGCCCGAGCGCTCGCCCCGCGCCGACCGTCCCAGGACGCGCCTTTCCGGCGATCTTTCGGCGCAACTGGACAGGGAGGGCGTGGAGATGCCCTCGCCGGCGGTCGGGCGGGCTGCGCGCCGTTCGGGGCGGGTGGTCAAGACGCGCCTGCTGGGTTTTGGCGACGGCGTCGCCGAGCCGGACCCGTTCGACCCCGCCGCGGCTGCCCTGGCGGGGCGAAGCGCGTTCCCGACGGGCTGGATCGTGGTGATTGCCGGCCCGGGGCGCGGCCACGCCTTCACCCTGTTCAACGGCGTGTCGCAGATCGGCCGGGGAGAAGATCAGGCGGTGCGGCTGGATTTCGGCGACACAAGCATTTCGCGCAGCAACCACGCAGCCGTGGCCTATGACCAGCGGCGACGGAAATTCTATCTCGGACATGGCGGCAAGGCGAACCTCGTCCGGCTGAACGGCAAGCCGGTGCTCAGCACCGAGGAACTGCCGGACGGCAGCATCATTACCATTGGGGAAACGACCCTGCGGTTCGTGGCGCTGTGCGGGGCGGAATTCGATTGGGACAGGACAGGCGATGACGATGTCGAAAGAGCCGTTTTCGGCTGAACCCGAATACGATGCGGCATCGGCCATCAGCATTGGTGGCCGTGAATGCCAGGAGGATGCGATCGTCACCGATTTCCCGCAAGGCGGGGGGGTCGGGCTCGTGGTTCTTTCCGACGGCATGGGCGGGCACGCGGCCGGTGACGTGGCCAGCAAGATCGTCGTGACCGAGGTGTTCAGCGAACTCAAGCTCAGGACCGGCAATCGCGACGGGTTTGAACGCGACATTCGCCGGATCCTGTGCGATGCCGCGCAGATCGCGAATGAATGTGTGCTGTCCCATACCACGACGCATCCCGGCACGACCGGCATGGGGGCGACATTGCTGGCCACCGTGCTGATCGGCGACCGGCTGCACTGGATTTCGGTCGGCGATTCCCCGCTTTTGCTGTTTCGTGACGGACGGCTGACGCGCCTCAACGAGGATCATTCGCTGGCACCGCAGATCGATCTTCTCGTCCGCGCGGGGCTGATGGCCCCCGAACGTGGCCGCAATCACCCGGACCGAAGCTGTCTGACCTCGGTGCTGATCGGGCTTGAGATTCCCCGCATCGACTGCCCCGACAGGCCCGTGCAGTTGCGACAGGGCGATGTCGTCATTGCCGCCACCGACGGGCTGGAGTTTCTTGAGGAGGAGGAAATCGAGGAGGTTCTCCTGAAGCTTTCCGACGCGCCCAGCGCCGAGATTGCCGCCGAACTCATGATGCGGATCGAAGCGATGGCCGATCCCTGGCAGGACAACGTGACATTCGCCGTGATTCGCCCTGGCCCGGCGATGGCCCGGAGCGAGAGGGCGGTTGCGCCCGCGCATCCGTCCGGCCCCGGTGGAGTCACCGCCCTCATGCGGAAATCGGCACGCAGCGGCAACGTTTCGGTCGTTGCATCCGGTTCGCGTTCGGGCGTTGCCATGATGTGCCGCGTCTCGGGCGCGGCGGGGCAGGCGACATGAACGGGGCGGCGGCAGTCGGCAGCGTGACGCAGGGCCTGAAGGCGGTGATCGATTCGGGCCGGATCGGCGGCGCCGAGAAGGAGCGCGCCGCTCAGCTGCTCGCCCGGCTGAACGCACCGGTCTCGGTGGTTGTGACGGGATTGCCCGGAAGCGGAAAGTCTTCCGTGATCAACGTGTTGCTGGGGCAGGTGGCGATTCCGGAGGGAATCGATCTTCCGGTGATCGAATGCGTCGGCGGCCGCATTCCCCGCACCCGTTTCGTTCGCGGCGACGGCACGGAGGACAGGACAGAGGGGCTTGCCCTGCGGGGGACGGTCCCCGAGGACGTGGCGCTGGTCCGGCTGGAGTTGCCGGTGCCCGCTCTGAACGAGATGAGCCTGACGGAAATTCGCCTTGCCGGATCGTATTGCGAACAGCGTGCGGCAGTCGAACTTGCCGTGGACAGGGCGGATGTCCTGCTGTGGTGCTCGGAGGCCTTCACCGATGCCGAGCGGGCGCTCTGGCGTGACGTGCCGGACCGGATCAAGGATCATGCCTTTCTCGTTCTGACCAAGGCCGACCGGCTCTTGATGCGCGGCGAGCTGGACGCGAAGATTGCGGCCTTGCAGGATGTCGTGGCCGAGGAATTCTACTGGCTTTTCCCGCTTGCCACGCTGCAGGCGCTGGCGGCGCGCGAGGGCGGGGCCGAGGGCGAGGCGTTGTGGAAGGCCAGCGGCGGCAAGGCGCTGGCCGCTGCGATCGCCCGGCAGGTGGCGCTGGGCCGAACTGCAGATGCCGACAATGCGCTGGTCTTTCTCAACCGTCACGGGGCCGGAATCGACGCCGCCCCGCTCGGCGATGGGCGGCCGGCCGAACCGTCCCCCGCGCCGGCGCCGGAAGGGGGCGCCGGGGCCGGAAACGGCGAGACGCTTGCCCGGGCGATGAAGCTGCTGGCCGAAGGCGTGGACGAGATGGCCCGCGACCTGCCCGAGGATGCCGCGGTGGCGCGGCAGTTCGTGCTGGATCGCTGCCTCGGGACGGCCACCGCGCTGTCGGAGCTGCTGATGCAGGCCCCTCGCGGCGATCCTCTGATCGAGGCGCTGGCAGGCGATGCGGGCGAAGGGGTGGACATGATGGTGCTGCTGCAGCTCGAGGGAACGGAAACCGCGGCCGAGGACGCCTTGTCGACACTTCTTCAGATGCGCAAGGCGCTGGAGGAAAGCGGCGCGGAAGCCATGGCAGCGGACTGATTGCGGGTTTGGACGGAATGGGGCCGCAAAATGACCACAATCAGACGGGATGCTGTGACGGGAAAAATGTCTGGCCGTTTCGGCCCCGGCCGGAGCGGTTTTCCGGGCTGTGACAACATTTCGAACGCGCCGAGGCGATGGAAACCGGGTTTGGCATGAACACTGGAACTGGATCACGAACGGAAGGAGCAGATCGGGTGATCCCGGACCTGCCGATGTTCCGCGAGGGGCTGGAACCTCTGGGCCGGTTGTCCGCAAAGATCGAACGACTGACCGAGGCCCTGCGGCACCTGGTCGATATCGGCGACAGGGATACCGCCCACAAGGCGACCCGGCTCATTCGAACGCTGGCCGGGCTGGAGCCGAGCGTCACGCTGATCGGGCAGGTCAAGTCCGGAAAGACCACGCTGGTAAACGCCATGGCCGGTTGTCCCGGCCTGCTTCCCGCCGACGTGAACCCGTGGACATCCGTCGTCACGTCGCTGCATCTTGCCCCGGAAGGGCGCGCGCTGGGCTCGGGGGCGCGGTTCCGGTTTTTCGATGCGGACGAATGGGACAGGCTGCTGACGCGCGGCGGCCGCATTGGCGAGCTTGCAGGTCGCGCCGGCGCCGAGCGGGAGCTGGAACGCATCCGGGCCCAGGTACAGGCCATGCGCGAAAAGACCCGCGCCCGCCTCGGCCGCAAGTTCGAGCTGCTGCTGGGCCAGGAACACCACTATTCCGAATTCGATCACGACCTGATCGAACGCTATATCTGCCTGGGCGACGATCTCGACGGTGAGGCCGGTCTTGCGGCGACGAAACAGGGACGGTTCGCCGACATCACCCGCTCGGCCGATCTCTACCTGCGGCACGATGCCTTTCCGCTGCCGCTGTGCCTGCGCGACACGCCCGGCGTCAACGACACCTTCATGATGCGCGAGCAGATCACCATTCGTGCCCTTCGCGACAGCCGCCTCTGCGTGCTGGTCCTTTCGGCCCACCAGGCCCTGACCTCGGTGGACATGGCCCTGATTCGACTGATTTCCACCGTGAAATCGCGTGACGCGGTGATCTTCGTCAACCGCATCGACGAGTTGTCCGACCCCGCCCGACAGGTGCCCGAGATCGAATCCGCGATTCGCCAGACGCTGAAGGATCACAACGGCCCGGTCGATGCGCAGATCATCTTCGGCAGCGCCTTCTGGGGCGCGCGCGCGCTGCAGGACGACATCGAATCCATGCCCGAGGACTGTTCCGCGGCCCTGCTCAACTGGGCCGAGGCCAGCCTGCCGGATCTTCCCGACGGGATGACGACCCAGGAAACCGTGTGGGAACTGTCGGGCATCCCCCCCCTGTTTCGCATCCTGTCCGAACGTATCGTCGAAGGGATCGGGCGCGAGACGATGGACAAGGTCTCGCGCAGCGCGCTCAACCTTGCCAACGGCCTTCGCATCGCCGGAACGATCTCGATTCCCGGCGGCGCGTTCCGGCCTCGTATCGGGCGCGAGGAACTCAACGAACGGATCATGGACCTTGCGGTGCGCCATTTCGGCGCGCTTGAAAGCGCGCTCGAGGAACTCGCGCAGAGCTATCGCGCCCGCCTCGACCGCGCGCATGCGAGCTTCCTGGAACGGGCGACCGAATCGCTGGTCGATCACCTTCAGAAAAAGGGCGAGGATCTGGTCTGGGAATACGATCCCACCGGCCTTCGGATGCTGCTTCGTTCGGCCTACAACGTCTTCGGATCGGCGACCCAGCAGGCGGTGCAGAAAATCCTCGAGTCCGCCACGTCGGATCTTCACGCGCTCTACCTGGCGGCCTTCGGGGACGAGGTGAAGGGTGTTCAGATCCGCACCCCCGCGACCCACCGCGTGCCGCCGCCTGTGTTCATCGGCCAGACGATCGCGCTGGACTTCAAGGGCAACTGGTGGTCGAGCTGGTGGCGCAAGTGGCGCGGTTACCGGTCGCTGGCCCGCAATTTCCACGACCTGATCCGTGCAGAGACCGCTCCGATGGTCGGTCAGCTCAAGGAAGCCCAGGCCGAGGAGCTGTGCCGTGCCGCGGTCGGTGTGCTGGACGAGTTTCTCGATGAACAAAGGGTCATCCTGACCGGCATCATGGAAAGCTGTGATGGCGGGCGGGCGGATGCGCCGCTTCTGCCTGCGGACGGGGCCGAGGAACACCGCCGCCAGGTTCTTGAAAACACGCTGAAGACGCTGACCCGATACGCCGCCTGAGGCACCGGGCAGCAAGGAGGGCTGCGACCATGACCAACGATCCTGCGAGTGATGCCGCACTGGACGCCTTGCCCCCGCGCAAGCCGCGCGTGGCGCTGATGGGCGAATTCAGCGCCGGCAAGAGCACGCTGACGAACCTCCTGCTTGGCGGGACGCCGCTTCCGGTCAAGGTGACCGCGACCCGCCTGCCGCCGGTATGGATTTCCCACGGGGAACCGGCCGTCTGGCGCGAAGACGTCCATGGCAACGTCATTCCCATCGACACGGCGCACCTGGGCGACGTGCAGCTTGAAGATACGCGCCTCGTCCGGATGACGATGGAGGAAGACGTCCT
>JALTNO010000183.1 GCA_027000645.1 Paracoccaceae bacterium
TCGGTCAGCCGGAACATGGGCGTCAGCCTTTCTTGCGCAGCCGCAGCCCGGTCTTCTTCAGGATGCGGGTTGAATACAGGATGTCATGGCTCTTGCAGGCCTCGCCCAGCAGGGCGGCGATCTCGGCCCGCTTGGCCTCGACCTCGTCGCGCGATGCCCCGTGTACCATGGCGAACAGGTTGTAGGGCCAGTCGGGCAGGGCGCGCGGGCGCTCGTAGCAATGGGTGACGAAGGGCAGGGCGCCGATGCGGGGGCCGAGCTCGGCCACGCGCGCGTCATCCACGTCCCACACGGTCATGCCGTTGGCCGTCAGCCCCAGGCGGTAATGGTTCGGAGCCGCGGCAATCCGCCGGATCACTCCGGCTGCCTTCAGTTCCCGCAGCCGCGCCAGCAGCGCGCCCTCGGAGAGCCCCAGCCGACCGGCAATCTGCGCATAGGGCGCCGGCACCAGCGGCAGGCCCCCCTGCAGGGCGGCGACGATCTCGCGGTCTGTACTGTCCAGTCTCATGCGGCGACCCGGAACCCGATGTAGAATTCCCTCAGTTTCGGAAAGCGGAGCACCTTCAGCCCGGTTTCCCGTTCAATGGCATCGGCGGTTTCGGTGATCCCCTCGGGCGTTTCGGTGGCCAGAACGAACCACATGTTCAGCCGGTGCGCGCGTTCATAGTTGTGCGCAACTTCCGGGTGGGCATTGACTTTGGTCATGACCGTTTCGAATTCGGCCTCCGGCACCGCCATGGCGCACAGGCAGAATGCCCCGCCCATGGCGGCGGCATCGAAGAACGGGCCGAACCGGGTGATGAACCCCTCTTTCTGCAGGCGCCGGATCCGCTCCAGAAGATCCTCCTCGCTCAGCCCCAGCCGCCCGGCCAGCCCGGCAAAGGGGGCATGTTCCAGCGGCAGATCGTCCTGAAGCGCGTTCAGGATCGCCCGGTCGAGATCGCTCAGCCCGGCACTCATGCGGCAGCCCCCGGCCTCAGCGCGATCAGCGCCCCGGTCTGCTTGAAGCAACGGGTCGAGAACAGCACCTTGTGCGCGGCCCCCCGCAGGCCCGGAAGCTGGCGCGCGCGATCGAGAACGGAAAGCGCCTCGTTCCGGCTGCGGGCATGGATCATGTTGAACAGGCGATAGGGCCACAGGCCCGGCACCGGTTCGCGCTCGTAGCACAACGTGACCCCGGGTACGGCGGCAAGCCGGGGGCCGACCCGTTCGACCTCGCCGGCGGGCAGGTCCCAGACCACCATCGCGTTCGAGCTCCACCCCAGCGCCCGGTGGCGGACGATGATGCCGAAGCGGGTGATGATCCCGCCCCTCACCAGGATGCGGATGCGGTCCATGACCTCTTCCTCGGGGCGGCCCAGCCGCCGGCCGAGAGCGGCAAAGGGGCGCGCCAGGACGGGCATTCCGCTGGTCAGCTGTTGCAGAAGCTGCCGGTCACCGGGGCGCATGACCGACATGTCCACCGGGCGCGGCGCCGGCGGCCTGTGCATGCCCCCGGTCATGCGAAAACCCAGGTCGACGTTGAAGGGCCGCACCAGCGGCAGGTCCAGCACCTCGAGCCCGGTAAGCACGCGGATGGTGGCCAGCGTCGCGTTCACATGCGCGCGGTCGGGGCCGGTGGCCACGAACCAGATGTTCCACGCATCTTCCCGCTGATAGCTGTGGTTCACCCCGTCCTGCGCGCTGATGATCGACGCCACCGCGTCGATCCGCTTTTCCGGCGCCGCCACTGCCGCCAGCGTGCTGGCCGACACCGTGTTGGGGGCGCAGGTGGCGCCGACGCGGGTCACGCGCCCGGTCCTCGTCATCCGGGTCAGCCGCTCGATCACGTCGTCCTCGTCGGTCCCCAGCGCCCGTGCGATCACCGCGAAGGGGCGTTCGGTGACGGGGAAGTCGCGCTGCCAGTCGTCCAGAAGCCCGCGGTCGATCGGATCGGAAATGATCTTCATCGCCTACAGCCCCGTCCTGTGCGCCCGCGCGGTGAAGAAGATGCCCGAGGGGCTTTGCGCCTCGATCTCGGCCAGCTTGGCAAAGCCGTGCGTGTCGAAGATCATCACCTTGCCCGCGTCGCGAACACTGACCCAGACTTCATGCCCGCGCGGGGTGAATTCCATGTGCAGCACCGCCGGGCCGGGGCTGAACTGGTGGATCACATTCCGGGTCACGGTATCGATCACCTGGATGGTGTCATTCAGGGGATAGGCGAAATTCACCCACACATGGCGCCCGTCGGGCCGGGCCATGGCAAAGACCGGCTGGCCATGGGTCGGCGTGCGCCCGGTTTCGGAAAAGGTCCTGGCGTCGATCCACAGCACCTCGTGCCGGCCCACCGCCGGCAACACGAACTGGTCCCCGGTCAGTGCCCAGCCCTCCAGGTGGGGCATCTTGTAGACCGGCAGTTTCCGTTCGCCCCGGCCGTAGCCGTGCAGGACGCGGATCGGCCGGGGGCGCTCGGCCCACAGGTCCAGCGCGGTCAGCCCGTCCTCGCCGAACAGCCCGGTGATGTAGGTGCGCCCGTCGGGGGTGATCAGCGCGTCATAGGGGTTTGCCCCCATGCCCGTGATCCGGTCGATCTTCACCGGATCGGCCGAGAAATCGGCGATCCAGGTCTCGCCGCTGTCCCAGGTGGTGAAGACGAAGCGACGCCCCGGCGCATCCACCAGCCCGATGGTCTTGGCGCCGGTGGGAATGTCGGCGACCATCTCGAGACTGCCGGCATCGAAGACCCGCACGCCGCCCGGTTCGTAGTTGGAGACCGCCACCAGCCGCCCGTCATCCGAGATGGCACCGCCGATCGAGTTGCCGGCCTGCAGCACGCGCCCGGCAATCCGGCCTTCGACGATATCCACCTTGGTCAGCCCGCCATCGCGGCCGAAGACGAAGGCGAAGCGTTCGTCGGGCGACCAGACCATCGAGGCATGGCTGAGATCGCCCAGCCCCGGGATGCGCATCAGCGCGGCCCGCTCGGACTGGTCGATCAGCAGCAGGGAGCCGCTGGCGCGTTCCACCACCAGCCCCAGGTCGCCAGTGGCCCTGGCAATGCAGGCGGGTGCCGCTTCGCCCGCACGGGCCGGCGCGGCGACGGGCAGGGCGGCAAGCGCGGCTGACAGCGAAAGGAAGCGGCGGCGCGTGGTCGGGGGTGCGAGCTTTCCGGTCATGGCCGCTCTCCCTTCAGCAGATATTCGGCGATCCATTCGGCCTGCGCCCGGGAAATCAGCGGGCGCCATGGCGGCATCGCCGTGTCCGGGATGCCGTCGAGAATGACCGCGGAAAGCGTTTCGGAGTCGTAATGGCTCAGCGACTGCGGGCGGATATCGGGACCCAGACCGCCCTTGAGCGTCAGCCCATGGCAGGCGCCGCAGTCCTGCCGGACCAGCCGCTCCAGCGCCGCCGGATCGGGCGCGGTTTCGGCGGCGACCGCAGAGGCGGTCATCAGCAGCCATGCCAGCAGGCTACGCATGGGCGGCGACCCTCGGCGCGGAGGCAAGATCGGCGGCCATCTGCGCCGCCGGCAAATGGGCATATTGCGAAACCACCCGTCCGATGATGAACAGGACGGGGGCGCTCAGCCCGGCCTCGCGGATATCGGCCGCGATCCGGTCGAGCCGCGAAACCAGCCGCCTTTCGCGTGGCGTGGTGGCCTGCGCCACGGCCAGAACCGGGGTGCTTTCGGGCAGGCCCTCGGTCATCAGGCCGACGGCGATGCGCCCGATATTGGCCACGCCCATGTAGACCACCAGGGTCGTGTCCGGGTCGGCCAGGCGCTTCCAGTCCAGATCCAGACCCTTGCCCGCCTGGCGGTGGCCGGTGACATACTGCACCCCCGTTGCCAGGCCGCGATGAGTCAGCGGCACGCCGGTGGCGCTGGCCGCAGCCTGCGCGGCGGTGATGCCGGGGACGTATTCGACCGCGATGCCATGGGCCAGAAGATGCGCCGCCTCTTCCGAGCCGCGCCCGAAGATCAGCGGATCGCCCCCTTTCAGCCGGGCCACGATGCGGCCGGCGCGGGCCTCTTCCAGGAGGATTTCGTTGATCCGTTCCTGGGGAACGGGGTGAAAGCTCGGGGCCTTGCCGACGGGTATCCGCCTTGCGGTTTCCGGCGACAGGGCAATGATTTCGTCCGAGACCAGCCGGTCATGCACCACCACCTCGGCCTGCGCCAGCGTGCGCACCGCGCGCAGGGTCAGCAACTCCGGGTCGCCCGGTCCGGCGCCGATGAGAAAGACTTTGCCCGGCTTGGTCATGGGTGGCGTCCTTTGGTGAAATGCGGCCGAGGGGGGAGGGAGGCGGGCCGGAACGCTGCCGGCCCGCCCGTCGGACATCAGTAGATGTCGTTGCGGGTGTTGTAGACGTTGAACTTGCCGGTCGGCGTGATCAGGCGCGGATCCTTGATCACCGCCTTCAGCTTGAGCGTCTTGTCATCCACCACGACGATGGCGCTGGGCAGCTCCTTGCCATTCCAGACCGAGAACCAGATCTCGGTACCGTCCCGGTTGAACTCGCCCTGCACCACGCGGGGCTGACCTTCGGTAATGCCGGACCATTCGACGATCGGCAGCACGATCGGCTCGGGGTTCTCCTGGTCGAGCTCGGAGACGCGGAACACCGCGATCGAGCCGGAAACCTCGGCATCCGGGTTCAGCGGCGCGTCCACATAGAGGTGGTCGGATTTCGGGTGCGACTTCACGAACAGCGAGCCGCCGCCCAGCCCTTCGAGCGTCTCGACCACCTTCCATGCGTAGTCGGGGTTGCCCTCGGGATCCGTGCCGATCAGCGAGATGGTCTCGTCGCCGAGGTGCGAAGTCACCCAGACGGGGCCGTATTTCGGGTGCTTGATGTTGGCGCCCCGGCCCGGGTGCGGCTTGATGCCGCCAGTCTCGATCAGGGCGGCGAGCTTGTTCTCCTTGGTGTCCACCACCGCCACCTTGTCACGGGCGTTGGCGGCAACCAGGAAGTAGCGCCCGGTCGAATCGAACCCGCCGTCATGCAGGAAGCGCTCGGCCTCGATCTCGGTCACCTTCAGGTTCCGGATGTCGGAATAGTCCACCATCAGGACCTTGCCGGTTTCCTTCACGTTGACCACGAATTCCGGGTTGAAATGCGAGGACACGATCGAGGCGACCCGCGGTTCGGGGTGGTATTCCTGCGTGTCGTAGGTCATGCCGCGGGTGGACTTGACCTTGAGCGGCTCCAGCGTGGCGCCGTCCATGATCACGTATTGCGGCGGCCAGTAGGTGCCGGCAATCGCGTACTTGTCCTCGTAGCCCTCGAATTTCGAGGTTTCGACCGAACGCGCCTCGGTCCCGACCTTGACCTCGGCCACCTTGGCCGGCGGGTCCATCCACAGGTCGATCATCGAGACCAGCGCATCGCGGCCGATCACGTAGAGATACCGGCCCGAGGCTGACATCCGGCTGATATGCACCGCATAGCCGGTGTCGATGATGGTCTTGATCTCGTAGGACGACCCGTCGATCAGCGCCACCTGCCCCGTGTCACGCAGCGTCACCGAGAACAGGTTGTCGATGTCGATGTCGTTCTGCTTGGAGGTCGGGCGCTGGTCGGGGGGCACGATCAGTTTCCAGGTGGCCTTCATCTCGGGCAGCCCGAATTCCGGCGGCGCGGCCGGGTCGAGCAGCAGATAGCGGGCCATCATGTCCACCTCGTCCTCGCTCAGCTGGCCGGAGGTGCCCCAGTTCGGCATCCCCGCGGGCGAGCCGTAGGTGATGAAGTCGCGCAGGTACTCGTAGCCGTTTTCGCGCGTGATATCGACGGTCAGCGGCTTGCCGGTCGCCCCCTTGCGCAGCACGCCGTGGCAGCCGGCGCAGCGCTCGAAATAGATCTTGTTGGCGACGTTGTACTCGTCCGCCGTCATCACCGGGTCGCCTTCCTTGCGGCCGGGGATCTCCACCTTGATCTGGCCCAGCGTGTTCATGCTGGGTTCATACGCCGCACCTGCAGTGTCGGCATGTGCCTTGGGTTTCTGCTGCGCCATGGCGGCAGGCGCGATTGCCCCCAACGCCAGGGCAGTGCTCGTCAGAAGCAGTGCTCTGCGGATGGTTTTGCTTGATATCATAACGGGAACTCCGATGCTCTGGTGAGGCGGTTCCGACTCTCGCATTCCGCGCCGCAGCGATCCTTGATTTTCGTCAAGGCAGGCGGATCCGTCCGCGCCTACCCGTTGGACATGAGAACGGCTTTCCGAACGGCTTGGCGGGCGCTGGTCTGTGCCCTTGCGGTGGTTCTGGCGGGCGCGGCGCTGGCCGACGGCCCGTCACGCCCCGGTTTCGAAGCCGCGATATCCCCGGCCGAACCCGATGCCGGGATCGCCGCCGCGCTGTTCGGCACGGACGGGCCGGTGACCGTCATCCGCGAAGAGGGGGAAGCGCCGGGCTGGCGTGTCGAGGACGGCAGGGGCGAGACCCTCGGCTATATCGGCTCGAGCTGGGAGCTGACCCATTCGGTAGGCTATTCGGGCCGGCCCATCGACATGCTGGTTGCCGTCGATACCTCGGCCAGTATCGCGGGCGCCCGCCTGATGCGGCAGAACGAGCCGATCCTCAGCCTCGGCATTTCGGACCAGGATATCGAACGCTTCGTCAGCGGCTTTGCCGGCGTCGATCTGACGCGCCCGCAGGAAAGCGCGGCGCTGGCCGAACGGGGGCACCCCGACATCATTTCCCGCGCGACCGTATCCACCGGGGTGATCCGCGACTCGATCCTGCGCGCCGGGCGAACCCTTGCACTGACCCGCGGCATTCTCGGCGGCGGGCGGATCGAGCGGGTGGCCTTTGCCCCGCGCAGCTGGGCAGAACTGGTCGAGATGGGCGCAATCCGCTCGCAATCGGTGACCATGAGCGAAGCCGCCGCGGCGCTGGCCGGGGCGGTTCCGCCGCTCCGGCCCGGAGACGGGCTGTTTCTGGATCTGCACGTGGCGCTGCTCGATCCGCCCGAGATCGGCCGCAACATCCTTGGCCAGCAGGCCTATACGCGCGCGGTCGGCACGTTGCCCGCCGACAAGGTGGCGCTGTTCGTCGCCTCGCGCGGGCTGCAGTCGCATCGCGGGCTGAACTGGCGGCGGACCGGCGTCTTCGACCGCATCGTGGTGGTCCAGAACGGCCGGCGTTACGCGCTCACCCGCGAAGGCTATACGCGGGTGGACAGGCTGGCGCTTGCGGATGCGCCCGCATTCAAGGAACGCAGCATCTTTCAGGTCGGCGGCGAAGGCTTCGACCCTGCCGCGCCGTTCCGGGTCGAGGTGACGTCCACGCGCCCGGCGGAACAGGGCGGCAAGGTGTCGATGGTGACGGCGGTCGAATACCGCCTGCCCGAGCGCTTCCTCAAGCCGCTGCCGCCCGCGCCCGAGCCGCTGTGGAAGGAGATATGGGAACGCAAGTGGCCGGTGGTCGTGTTCGTGGGGGCGATGCAGGTTGCGCTGACGCTGCTGTTCCTGTTCCAGGGGCCGATCGTCCGGCGCCGCAAGCTGTGGCTGCGGTTCCGCATCGGGTTCTTGTCGCTGACCCTGTTCGTGCTCGGCTGGGGTCTGAACGGTCAGCTTTCGGTGGTGCAGGTGGTGGCCTTCGTGCAGTCTCTGCTGTCGGGATTCAGGTGGGAGACGTTCCTGATGGAGCCGGTGATCTTCGTGCTGTGGAGCGGCGTCGCGCTGGGCATGCTGTTCTGGGGGCGCGGGGTCTATTGCGGCTGGCTGTGCCCGTTCGGCGCGCTGCAGGAGCTGACCAACCTCGCCGCCCGGCGCTTCGGGGTCCGGCAGATCGAGGTGCCGCACGGCCTGCATGAGCGGTTGTGGATCATCAAGTACACCCTGTTCATCGTGATCCTGGGCCTGTCCTTCTATTCCATGGCCTGGGCGCTGCTGCTGGCCGAGGTGGAACCGTTCAAGACCGCGATCACCATGCGGATGATGCGGGCCTGGCCCTTCGTGCTGTTCGTGCTGGCGCTTCTGGGGGCGGGGCTGTTCATCGAGCGTTTCTACTGCCGCTACATATGCCCGCTGGGCGCGGCGCTGGCGATTCCGGCCAAGCTGAAGATATTCGACTGGCTCGAACGGCGCCCCCAATGCGGGCGCGAATGCCGGTTGTGCGAACAGAAATGCACCGTGGGCGCGATCAACCCGCTGGGGCGCATCAATCCGAACGAATGCGTGCTCTGCCTGCGCTGCCAGGTGATCTTCAACGACGAGTCCACCTGCCCGACGCTCATGCGCCGGGCGCGGGCACGGGCGGCACAGGCCGAGATGGCGGCAAGGCAGAAGGCGAAGACACAGGCGGAGGCAGCAGGAACATGATGGAGGCGGTTCGCAGGGTTTTTTCACAGGGATTCCGGGTGTTCTTCCTGTCGGCGGGGCTGTTCGGGGTCTTTGCCGGTCTCGTCTGGGGCCTGTGGCTGGGCGTTCACGCGCTGGGCGGGATGTGGAACGACCTGCCCTTTTCCATGGCCCCCTACCAGTGGCACGCACACGAGATGATCTTCGGCTATGCCACGGCGGCCATGGGAGGGTTCTTCCTCACCGCGGTGCCCAACTGGACCGGCACGCCGGGTGCGCGGGCGACCTTCATCACCGCGGCCGCGCTGGTGTGGTTTGCCGGCCGGGCGGCCATGTGGTTTTCCGGGGCGCTTTCGCCGTGGCTGGTGGCGGTGATCGACCTGGCGTTCCTGCCGGTCCTGGCCGCCAAGATCGGCTCTCAACTGGCTCGCCGCCCGAAGCCGCAGAACGTCATGTTCCTGGCCTTCCTGCTGCTCTTGTGGCTGGCCAATCTGACGGTGCATCTCGAGTGGCTGGGCCTTTCCGAGACGGCTGCCACCACCGGGCTGCGGGCCGGGCTGCTGACCCTGATCGCACTGATTTCCACGCTGGGCGGGCGGATCACGCCGGCCTTCACCCGCAACGCGATGAAGCGCGCGGGCGTCCCCGAAAGCGAATGGCCCGTCTCCTCGGACGTGCTGGACCGGCTGGCGCTGGTAATGGTCCTGCTGCCGCCGGTCATGCTTCTGCTGGGGGTGCCGGCGGCGGTTCCGGCCGCGATTGCCGTGATCGCCGGCATGATTCAGTTCGCCCGCCTCGCCCGCTGGCGGGGGCTGTGGGCGTTGCGCCAGCCGATCCTGATCGCGCTGCATATCGGGCTTTCGATGCTTGGTGCAGGGCTGATCCTGTGGGGGCTGGCGGGCTTCGGCATCGGCAGCGAAGTGGCGGCGCTGCACATTCTGGGCATCGGTGCGGTGGGCGGCATGACGCTGGCGGTGATGAGCCGGGCCGTCCTTGGCCACAGCGGCCGCGAGCTGGTTGCACCGGGGCCGGTGGCGGCGGGCTACTGGCTGCTGGTGCTGGCGGCGATCCTGCGCTGGGCGGGGTCCACCGGGCCGGGGTCGTGGTATTTTCCCGCGATGCTGGCGGCCTCGGTGCTGTGGTCGCTCACCTTCGCGCTCTACCTCGCGGCATTGTGGCCGGCGCTGACCGGGCCACGGGCCGGGCATTCGCCGTCCGAGTGAAACTTCCCCCGACGTGGCTGCGAAGGCGGCGAACGGGCCACCCGGTTCCGCGGCCCGATCGCGCCGTTTCGAAACGCCTGTGCCTCGTCGGGGCCGGTGGCGGGGGCGCGGCAAATGGACCGCTGCTTAACCAAAGTCAAGGCTTCGTGAACACCGCGAACACATAACGGGCCCACTGGAAAAGCCGCGCAAAGGAGAGCGCAATGCGCGAAGTCATGACCAAAAGCATGGCCCGCAACATATTTTATGGCGGGTCGCTGTTCTTCATCATCATCTTTCTGGGCCTGTCGGCCCAGTCCACGTTCTACATCACCTCCCAGCCGACCAACGACACGCTCAACGACAGCGTGATCGCGGGCAAGCGGGTATGGGAGGAGAACGCCTGCATCAACTGTCACACCATCATGGGCGAGGGGGCCTACTTCGCCCCGGAACTTGCCAACGTGATGACACGCTGGGGGGTTGCGGATGACCCGGAGGCGGCCTTCGAGACGCTGAAGGGCTGGATGGAAAGCCAGCCCAGCGGCATCGAGGGGCGCCGGCAGATGCCGCAATTCAACCTCACCGACGAACAGATTCGCAACCTGGCGAACTTCCTGCTCTGGGTCGATTCCGTCGATACCCAGGGCTGGCCGCCGACCGATGCGGGCTAAGGAGGGCCGATCCCGATGAAATACGAATCTCAGAAAATCGCCCTGGCCTACTTTGCAGTGGCCATGGCCCTGTTTGCGGTCCAGACGCTGGTCGGGCTGCTGCTGGGGTGGATCTACGTGTCGCCGAACACGCTGTCCGAACTCACGCCGTTCAACATCGTGCGGATGCTGCACACCAACTCGCTGATCGTGTGGCTGCTGCTGGGCTTCTTCGGCGCCGCCTATTTCCTCATCCCCGAGGAATCCGAGCGTGAAATCCACTCAACGAAGCTGGCCTATCTGCAGCTCATCATCCTGGTGGTCGGCACGGCCGGCGTGGTGGTGACCTACCTGTTCGACCTGTTCCACGGCAACTGGTTCCTCGGCAAGGAGGGGCGCGAGTTCATCGAGCAGCCCGTCTGGGTCAAGCTGGGCATCGTCGTGGCGGCGCTGATCTTCCTCTACAACGTCACCATGACGGTGCTGCAGGGCAAGAAGACGGCAATCACCAACATCCTGCTTCTGGGCCTGTGGGGGCTGGCGCTGCTGTTCCTGTTCAGCTTCTACAATCCGGGCAACCTCAGCCTCGACAAGCAGTTCTGGTGGTACATCGTGCACCTGTGGGTCGAAGGCGTGTGGGAGCTGATCATGGCCTCGATCCTGGCCTACCTGATGCTCAAGCTCACCGGCGTTGACCGCGAGGTGGTCGAGAAGTGGCTCTACGTCATCGTCGCCCTGTCGCTGTTCTCGGGGATCCTCGGCACCGGCCACCACTACTACTGGATCGGCACGCCGGGCTACTGGCAGTGGATCGGGTCGATCTTCTCGAGCCTCGAGGTGATCCCGTTCTTTGCCATGATGGCCTTTGCCTTCGTCATGGTCTGGAAGGGCCGCCGCGACCACCCGAACAAGGCCGCGCTGCTGTGGAGCCTGGGCTGCGCCACGCTGGCCTTCTTCGGCGCCGGCGTGTGGGGCTTCCTGCATACGCTGCACGGGGTGAACTACTACACCCACGGCACGCAGATCACCGCCGCGCACGGGCACCTTGCCTTCTACGGCGCCTACGTGTCGCTGAACCTGGCGATCATCACCTATGCGCTGCCGATCCTGTTCAACCGCGATCCCTACAACCAGGTGCTGAACATGGGTTCGTTCTGGCTGATGTCGGGCGGGGTGGTCTTCATGACCTTTGCCCTGACCTTCGCCGGCACGGTGCAGACCCACCTGCAGCGCGTCCTGGGTGAAAACTACATGGACGTGCAGGACCAGATCGGCATCTTCTACTGGATGCGGTTCGGGGCCGGCATCGCCGTGGTTCTGGGGGCGCTGCTGTTCATCTACTCGGTCTGGGTGCCGCGCAACGAGGTGATCGAACCCGGCGCAGCCGAGACTCCGGCGGAGTGATGGAGATGGATGGAACAACCACCTTCGAGGGGGCGGCCACCGCCCCCTTCTACCTCGCCCAGGGCGACGAGTGCGACGTGTTCGCCGCCGCCCACGAAAACAACCTGCCGGTCCTTCTGAAGGGGCCGACGGGATGCGGCAAGACCCGCTTCGTCGCCCACATGGCCGAGCGGCTGGGGCGCAAGCTTTACACCGTGGCCTGCCACGACGACCTGTCGGCGGCGGACCTGATCGGGCGCTACCTGCTCAAGGGCGGGGAAACCGTCTGGGTGGACGGGCCGTTGACCCGGGCGGTACGCGAGGGCGCGATCTGCTATCTCGACGAGGTGGTCGAGGCGCGCAAGGACGTGACCGTGGTGCTGCACCCGCTCACCGACGACCGGCGCATCCTGCCCATCGACCGCACCGGAGAGGAACTGCAGGCCGCCCCCGGCTTCATGCTGGTGGCGTCCTACAACCCCGGCTATCAGAACATCCTGAAGACGCTGAAACCGTCCACCCGGCAGCGCTTCATCTCGATCGAATTCGACTTTCCCGCCCCCGATCTGGAAGTGCAGGTGGTGGCCGAGGAAAGCGGCCTTTCGCCCGAACGCGCCCGGCCGCTGGTGCGGCTGGCGAACAAGCTGCGCGGGCTCAAGGGGCAGGATCTGGAGGAAGGCGTTTCGACCCGCCTGGTCGTCTATGCGGCGACGCTGATGGCGCAGGGCATGAATACCGACCGCGCCATTCGCGCGGCGATGATCGAACCGCTGACCGATGACGAAGACGTCAAACGCGGGCTCCTCGATCTGGTGACGGCTGTCTTTGGGTGAGGCCGGCCATGCACCGGATCGAATTCGAGCCATGGGAACCCGAAGAAACGGTCGGGAAACTGTGGCACAAGTTGGCCAGCCGCCTGGATGCGCCCGAGGCGCATGAGGGAGCCGCGGTCGATCTCTCGGAGGTCGGCGGGCGGCTGGCCGTTCTTTTCCGGGGGCTGGGCGGCTCTCCTTCGGTGGAGCTGCGCCCGGTCGCGCCGGAGGTCTCCCGCCACCGGCTGAGCTGGCGCCGCCGCCTGGGCACCGAGGCCGAATCCCTGCCGCGCACCAGTTTCGACGGCGAGGTGTTGCGCCTGCCCGCGCGGCTTTCGGTGTTTCCGTCACGCGAGGCGAATGGCGCGCTCTATGTCTGGCTGGCCGCCTGCGCGGCGCATGCGCCCGACCGCGTGGACGAGGACGACCCGCTGCGCGCCGATCTTGCCGCGCTGGCCGCGTCCCGAGCGATGGTCGAGGCAACGCTCGAAGACGCGCCGGGGCTGCGCAAGCTCTACGAGGCGCTGTGCGGGGGCATCCTGATGCAGCGGCGCGTGCCCGATCTGCCCCCCGACGAGGCGGCGGTGGAAGAGGTGATCCGCCACATGCTGGGCGACCCCGCGCCGCTGTCGGAGCGCGCAAGCGGTTTCGAAACCGCTTGCCAAGCCGCTTCGAAGCGGCTTGATTCGCACCTGGCCGCGCCGCGCCGGTATCGTCCGTTCCGCCCGGTGCCGCTCTGGCCCGAGTTGCGCCCGGTGCAGTTCTCGGAAGGCCAGGTGGTCGAGACCCGCGAAACCGAAGGCACGCCCGAGGAGGCCGGGGGGGAAAAGACCCACCGCGCCCGCCGCCGCAAGGCCGACCAGGCTGAGCGCCGCGACAGCCTGATCCTGCACAAGTTCGAGGCAATTCTCAGCTGGGCGGAGTTTCTCAACCTCAACCGCCGGGTCGATGACGACGACCCCGACAGCGCGAAGAAGGCCGCCGACGACCAGGAGGAAATCGGGCTGGGCCAGATCTCGAAGGCGCCGGCGACGCGCCTCAAGCTGCATCTCGACCTCGCCCCCGAGGATGTGGACCGCGAACGGCTCTCGGGGCGGATCACCTATCCCGAATGGGACGTGCGCACGGGGGCATATCTGCCCGATCATGTCTGCGTGCTGGCCAGCACGGCCGAGGCCAGGCCCGAGCAGGAGGCCTTCGCCCACGACCCCGCTGCCGCCCGTCGCATCCGCGCCGTGCGCCGCCAGTTCGAGGCGCTGCGCCCCGGCCGGGTGACCACGCGCGGCCATCTCGATGGCGACGACCTGGATATCGAGGCCGCCGTGCGTGCCCAGGTGGACCGCATGGCCAGCGGCGAGGGCAGCGAACGCATCTGGCTGCAGTCCCGGCCCGAGGCCCGCGATCTGGCGGTTTCGATCCTTCTGGACGTGTCGCGCAGCACCGAAAGCGCGGTGTCGGGCCGGGCGGTGATCGACATCGAACGCGAGGCACTGGACGCGCTGGCCTGGGGGCTTGACGCCTGCGGCGACGATTTCGCCATTCACGCGTTTTCCTCGCTCAAGCGGCACCGCGTCTATGTGCAGAAATGCAAGGATTTTCACGAACCGATGGGCCCCGAGGTCGAACGCCGGATCGGCAGCCTGCGCCCTGGTTTCTACACCCGGCTGGGGGCAGCCATCCGTCATGTTTCGGCCAAGCTGTCGGAACAGGACCGCAGGCGGCGCCTGCTGCTGGTGATTACCGACGGCAAGCCCAACGATCTTGACCATTACGAAGGGCGCCACGGTATCGAGGACACTGCCATGGCCGTGCGCGAAGCCCGCCGGGCCGGGCATTCGGTGTTCGGCATCACCGTCGATGCCAAGGGCAAGGCGTGGTTTGCGCGGATGTTCGGGCAGGGCGGGTTCGCGGTGATCCCCGATCCCGAAAAGCTCATCTTCGCGCTGCCCCGGATCTATCGCCAGCTGGTGGGGGCATGACCGACGCCACTGGCACGACCGCATGGGACGAACTGCCCGGCGAACTCATGATGTGGGTTCTGATCGTCTCGGAGCTTCTGGTCTTCGGGGCCGGGCTGATTGCCTTTCTCGGGGTGCGCCTGTCGGACCCGGCGGGTTTTGCTGCCGCGCAGGACCACCTGTTCCGTGCAGGGGCGGCACTCAATACGGTGGTGCTGGTCAGCAGCGGCTTTCTGGCCGCGCAGGCGCTGCGCTGGCGCGAGGCGGGGCAGCGCGCGGCGGCGCGGGTGGCTCTGGTTCTGGCGGCGGCGCTGGGGGTGGTCTTCCTGGTCATCAAGGGGGCGGAATACGCGGCCGAGGCGGCAGACGGGATCGGCTGGGAGACGCACCCCTTCTTCACCTTCTACTACCTGCTGACCGGGTTTCACGCCGCCCATGTGGTGGCGGGGGTGGTTCTGCTGCTGCTGGTCGCGGTCAGGGACGATCCCCGCAATATCGAGGCCGGCGCCATGTTCTGGCACATGGTCGATCTGGTCTGGGTACTGCTCTACCCGGTGATCTACCTGCTGGCCTGATGCGCATGAGCCGCCTTCCCCGCCCCTCCCGCCGGCTGATCCGGGCCTGGGCCCTGCTTGCGGGGCTCAGCCTCGCGGCGGCGCTGGTCGTGGTGGCCGCCGCGAACGCGGGACTGCCGCGGCAGGCCGCCGGTGCGGCCATTCTGGCGCTGGCACTGGCCAAGGCGCGGGTGATCCTGGCCCGCTATCTGGGGCTGGAGGAGGCGCCGTCGTGGCTTTCGGGGATCACCTGGGTGACGGGCCTGTGGGCGCTTCTGGCGCTGGCGCTCTACCTGGTGCCGGTTCTGACGGCCTGACGGCGGGGGTGCGGGCGGCGGCCCGGCCGGCCGGTCAGTGCCTGCTCCATGCATGCGCCGGGTCTTCCTCGGCGAACTCGCGCAGCCGGTCCACGTCCTCGATCTGCGCGTGGTTGCGTCTGATCGTCACGCCGGCGGGCTTGAGCCGGGCGAATGCGCGGCT
This sequence comes from Paracoccaceae bacterium, assembly GCA_027000645.1. Lineage (GTDB taxonomy): Bacteria > Pseudomonadota > Alphaproteobacteria > Rhodobacterales > Rhodobacteraceae > Jhaorihella. Next base: position 15,327 of record JALTNO010000183.1, read on the forward strand.
GAGGCTTTCCGGTTTCATGCCCAGCCGCCCGGCGATCAGCACCTTGTCATAGGGCAGGTTCACCGTGCAGCTTCCCTGGCTGACCTTGCACAGCGACAGCAGGAATTCGGCCACCCTCTGTGCCCCGGTCTGCGCCTTGAGCTGTTCGAGCTGTTCCACCAGCGAATGAAGATGGCTGAAGGTCGAGGCAAGGATCGACACGCAGACATCGGGATCCTCGTGCATCATCGCCACCAGAGAGGTCGCCGGGATGATCATGATCTCGCAGGCGGTCACCGCTTCGGCCGAGACCGGATAGGGGCCGTTGCGCAGTGCGACCGCCTCGCCGAAGCTCTGCCCGCGGGCGAAGACGCCGACCACCGCCTCGGCCCCGTTGTGGGAGACGCGGTAAAGCTTCACCCAGCCGTCCAGGACCACATGCACGCCTTTCGCCGGTTCGTCCTGGAGGAAGATCGTCTCGCCCCGGTCGAAGTGATGGAAAGACGCCCGGGCCAGCAGGGGTTCCACGTGCTGCTCGGGAAGGGACCGCATGAACAGGGACGTCCGCGCGATTTCCTTGTGCTTTTCGTATGCCACGCCCAAGCCCCATGATCTGCCAGCCAAGCTGACAGGAAGCTTACAACGGGCGTCAGCGAACTGCTACCGATGATCTGCATGATGGACGCCGCGAAACCTGCGGCAACTTGACAAATGTCATGGATGGGCAGGGTCGCGGGGATATCCTGCGGGAAAATCTGCCGCCAGCGGAGGCCGTCATGCAATATCGGGAATATTTCAGGAAGCGTCTCGCCGACCTGAAGGAGGAAGGGAACTACCGGGTCTTCATCGACCTGCAAAGGCGCCGCGGGTCGTTTCCGGCCGCGCGCCAGCATGATGGCGACAGGGTCCGCGAGGTGACGGTGTGGTGCTCCAACGACTACCTGGGCATGGGGCAGCACCCCGAGGTCCTGGCGGCGATGCACGAGGCGCTGGACCGTTCGGGCGCGGGCGCCGGGGGCACGCGCAACATCTCGGGCACGACGCATGATCACGTTCTTCTGGAACGCGAGCTGGCCGATCTTCACGGCAAGGAGGCGGCGCTGCTGTTCACTTCGGGCTATGTCTCGAACTGGGCGGCGCTGGGCACGCTGGCCGCTCAGATCCCCGGCTGCATCGTGTTTTCGGACGCGCTGAACCACGCCTCGATGATCGAAGGCATCCGCCATTCGCGCGCGTCGAAGGTGATCTGGAAGCACAATGACCTCGAAGATCTCGAAGCGAAGCTGGCCGCCGCCCCGGCCAATGCGCCCAAGCTGATTGCCTTCGAATCGGTCTATTCCATGGATGGCGACATCGCCCCGATCAAGGAAATCTGCGACTTGGCCGACCGTTACAACGCTATGACCTATCTGGACGAGGTGCATGCGGTCGGCATGTACGGCCCGCGCGGCGGCGGCATTGCCGAACGCGAGGGGCTGATGGACCGCCTGACCGTGATCGAAGGCACGCTGGGCAAGGCCTTTGGCGTGGTCGGCGGCTATATCGCGGCTTCGGCCGAGCTGGTCGATTTCGTCCGCAGCTTTGCCAGCGGCTTCATCTTCACCACCGCGCTGCCGCCGCATGTGGCGGCCGGGGCCGCCGCCTCGGTGAGGCACCTCAAGCAGTCCTCGGCCGAGCGCGACCTGCAGAAGCATCGGGTGGCCCAGCTGCGGGCGCGGCTGGATGCGGAAGGCATCCCGCACCTGCCCAACCCCAGCCACATCATCCCGGTGATGGTCGGCGATCCGGTCAAGTGCAAGTTCATCTCGGACATGCTGCTGGAGGAATTCGGCATCTACATCCAGCCGATCAACTATCCCACCGTGCCCAAGGGGACCGAGCGGCTGCGCATCACCCCCTCGCCGGTTCACAGCGAGGCGGACCTCGATCACCTCGTGGATGCGCTCAGTGCATTGTGGAACCGCTGCCAGATGGCGCGCCGCCGGGTGGCCGCGCAATAGGGGGCTGCATTGCGACCCATGCTGACGCGCCGCAGATTTCTTGCCATCAGCGCCGCGGCCGCTCGGTC
>JALTNO010000184.1 GCA_027000645.1 Paracoccaceae bacterium
CCGGAAAAGCGGGTCGCCCCCCTTTTCAGTGGGTCCGAGTTTGGTCGGATTCATCCCGAAAGGTCAAGTAACAGATGGGGTTTCGCCACTGTTGTTCGACCTGCCTTCCGTCAGGTCAACCTGACGCACGCGAAGTCGCGGCATCAAAGAAACGTTTAGCGTGCATGAACGCCTCGTGTTTTGCTTCGGCCACGGCGCGGGCCTCCTGGTCTTCGCCCCATTTTTCCTGCTGCCATATCTCGTCCAGCCGCGACAGGGTCCAGATCGCATCCGGATCGCGCCAGCCCTCGACGGTGGCAAATCCGAGAATCAGCGATCCCGTCAGGCTGGTCAGGTCGTGGAAGGCGGCAAGCTGAAAGGGCGTGAGCGCATGCACCCGCGCCGACAGGCGGGCGATGACGTCGCGGTCCTGCGGGCAGTGGATGACGCCGCGATGCACGGCCATGCGCACCCCCAGTGCCGTGGCCGCCCATTCGAGAGCCGGATCCCACTGGGCCGCCTGCCTGTCCACAAGCCCTTGCGGATGTTCGGCCCGGTAGCACAACAGATCGGAATCGCCATAGGCGGCAACGATGTCGGCAACCTCGGAAAACTGAGGCACCACCTTGTCGATCGCAGCATTGGCCGATCGCGTGAACGGCATCAGGCGGGGGTCGATTTCATCCTGCTGCGCGTCCCATTCCGCGGCGACCGCATCCGCCAGCGCCCGCGTGGGCAGGGCAAGAGGCGCCTTGGCCGGCGTGCGCACCCGGCGCCCGTCCAGTTCGACCAGGAATGCGCCGTCCTCTTCCGTCACGGCGACCGATTTCCAGAATCGTTTGCGTTTCCACTCGCTCATGCGTTCCCGTTCCAGATGCTTTCCAAGGCTCCGGGCAGCTGCCCGAAATCGTCAATGACGCAATGCGCCGATTCCAGTTCGGCGACGGGGTGGTACCCCCATGCAACGCCGATACCCGGCACTTGCGCCGCGCGGGCCATGTCCATGTCGAAGGAAGTATCGCCCACCATCACGGTGCCTGCCGGATCGGCCCCGACCTCCTCCATGGCGGCCAGCAGCATGGACGGGTGCGGCTTGGACGGGTGATCGTCCGCGACCTGCCGGGTGACGAAGACGCCTTCCATCCCGTGGGCCTCGATCAGCGCCTCCAGCCCGCGCCGCGATTTGCCGGTTGCAACCCCGAGAATCACGTCGGACCGCGCGGCCAGCTGGCGCAGCACCTCCTGCGCCCCCGGATACAGCGGTGCCGCCTGCGCGCCCGACGCGACACGGCGGGCGAAATACGCCCTGCGATAGGCGGCAACCAGTTCGCCCCGGCGCGTTTCGGAAAGATCCGGGGCCAGCACCGCCATGGCCATGTCCAGCGAAAGCCCCACCACCGACAGCACGGCGTCCCGGTCCGGCGCGGGCAGGCCGGCCTCGGCAAAGGCGGCTTCCATGGCCTGCCCGATGGCGGCCCTGCTGTCCACCAGGGTGCCGTCCACATCGAACACCACCAGGCGCAGAGGCGGGATCATTCGTCATCCTCGAACGGATCGGCCGGTGCCTCGTCGGGGTCCCATTGAAACAGCTCCCAGGTGCGCGCCATGTGTTCGGGCAGCGGCGCGACAAGATGCAGCGACTCGCCCGTCACCGGATGGCGAAAGCTGATCGAGCGCGCGTGCAGGTGCAGCTTGCGGCTGATCTCTCCTCCCAGCTGTGCGCCCCACCCGTCGCCCAGGTTCACCTGCCCTCCGCCGCCATATTTCCCGTCGCCCACGATCGGGTGGCCCAGCTCGGCCATGTGGGCGCGAAGCTGGTGGGTGCGCCCCGTGACCGGGCTCAGCGCCACCCAGGCGGCGCGTCTGGCCGCCGCCTCGATCACCGCATATTCGGTGACCGCGCGCCTGGCGCCGGGAGTTGCGTCGATCTCGCGCGGGTGAAGGCACAGCATCCTTTCGCCCTCGCCGTGGCGGCCATGCCCCGGGGCCTTGACCAGCCCGGTGACGATCTCGCCGAACCCGGGATGCGGAACGCCCGCCACCACGGCCCAGTAGACCTTGCGCGTGTGACGGTGGCGAAACGCCGCCGTCAACGCCGCCGCCACGGACCGGCTGCGGGCCAGCAGCAGAACGCCCGAGGTGTCCTTGTCCAGCCGGTGAACGAGGCGGGGGCTTTCCGCCTGCCCGAAACGCAGCGCCTCGGCCAGCGCATCCACATGGAGACGCTGCCCGCTGCCGCCCTGGACAGCAAGGCCGGGGGGCTTGTTCAGGGCCAGAACGTGGTCGTCGCGCCAGATCACGCAGTCCCGGATCATCCGGGCGTCCGCCTCGGTGACGGCGGGCCGGACCGGGACCGGGGCGCGGTCCGAAAGCTCGGGCAGGGGCGGGATGCGCACCGTCTGCCCGGCCTCGACGCGGGTCGAGGCCTTCACCCGGCCGCCATCGACGCGCAGCTCCCCCTTGCGGCACATCTTTTCGATCCGCCCCTGCGCAAGTTGCGGAAAGCGCCGGCGCAACCAGCGGTCAAGGCGCTGGCCGCCCTCGCCCTCGGCGACGGTGATGCGGCGCACGCCGCTCACACCAGCGCGCCCCGTGCGATCACGATGCCCGCCACCAGCGCGCCGATCGACACGCCCACCGACAGCAACACGTAAAGCGCCGCCTGCCCCAGATCTCCGCGTTCGATCAGGTTCACGGTTTCCAGCGAAAAGGTGGAAAAGGTGGTGAAGCCCCCGAGAAACCCGGTGACCACCAGCGGGCTGAGATGGGTCAGGCCCTTCTGGGCAGCAAGCGTGACGAAGGCCCCCATCAGGAACGATCCGATCACGTTGACGGTAAGGATGGCCATGGGAAAGTCGTGATGCCCCAGAAGGCGCACCACGCCCAGCCCCGCGAGGTACCGGAGGGTTGCGCCGATCGCGCCCCCGAGGGCAACAAGGGAAAGCGTCGAAATCATGGGCGGTCTGTCGCGCGCAACCGGCGCCATGTCAAGGGCGCCATGTCAAGGGAAGGCGGGCCTGCAAGGGGGGCTCTGCCCCCCGGCCTTCGGCCTCCCCCCGGGATATTTCCGGCCAGAAAAAGAAACCCGGCCGGCGGTCAGTCCTTCGACTGGCGTTTGCGGCGGAGGCGGGCGAAATAGTCGGCGCGCCGCTTCAGTTCCCGTTCGAAGCCGCGCTCCAGCGGCTGGTAGAGAAGCGGGCGCTTCATGCCCTGGGGAAAGTAGTCCTGGCCGGAAAACCCGTCCTCGGCATCGTGGTCATACTGGTAGCCGGCGCCGTAGCCCTGTTCCTTCATCAGCCGGGTGGGGGCATTCAGGATGTGTTTCGGCGGCGGCGTGCTGCCGGTCTCGCGCGCCAGCTTCGCTGCCGCCTTCCAGCCCGCATAGCCGGCGTTCGATTTTGGCGCCAGCGCCAGGTAGATCACCGCCTGGGCCAGCGCCAGATCGCCTTCGGGGCTGCCCAGGCGCTCATATGTCTCCCATGCGTGCAGGCACAGGCCTTGCGCCTGCGGATCGGCAAGGCCGATATCCTCGACCGCCATGCGGGTGATGCGGCGGGCCACATAGCGGGGATCCTCGCCCCCCGCCAGCATCCGCGCCAGCCAGTAGAGCGCGGCATCGGGATCCGACCCGCGCACCGACTTGTGCAGGGCCGAGATCAGGTTGTAGTGCTCGTCACCGCCCTTGTCGTATCTGACCGCCCGGCGTGTCAGCCGGCGCGACAGCTCTTCGGTATCGAGCGGCCGCGCCACCTGCCAGGCGGCGATCTGCTCGATCATGTTGAGCAGCGCCCGCCCGTCGCCATCGGCCATTTCCTGCAACGCCTCACGCGCCTGCGCGGTCAGCGGCAGCGCCCGGCCCAGTTCCTTCTCGGCCCGCTGGGTGAGGCGTTCCAGATCGGCAAGGCCCAGCCGCTCGAGCACCAGAACCTGCGCCCGGCTGAGCAGCGCCGCATTCAGTTCGAATGACGGGTTCTCGGTCGTGGCCCCGACCAGAAGGATGGTGCCGTCCTCCATGTGCGGAAGGAAACTGTCCTGCTGCGCCTTGTTGAAGCGGTGGATCTCGTCCACGAACAGCAGCGTGCCCTGCCCGTTGTCGCGCCGGATTCGGGCGGCCTCGAACAACTGCTTCAGCTCGGCCACGCCCGAGAAGATGGCGCTGATCTGGACGAAGTGCAGGCCGCCCGCATCCGCGAGAAGCCGCGCAATGGTGGTCTTGCCCACCCCCGGCGGCCCCCACAGGATCAGGCTGGACAGCGCCCCCGCGGCCAGCATCACGCCCAGCGGCGCATCGGGGCCGAGGATCTGCTCCTGCCCGATCACCTCGTTCAGGCGTTGCGGGCGCAGCCGGTCGGCCAGTGGGCGCCGCGGGGCGGAGCCGGGCCTGTCGCCCTTGCCGGCGGGGGTATCGAACAGATCCGGCACCGGATCAGAGCCTCAGCCGAAGGGTCACGCGCTGGCCTGCGCGCAGCAGGTCAAGCGCCAGCCAGCGCCCGGGTCGGGTAAGGGCGCGGGCCACGTCGCGGCTTCGCCGGACGGCGTTGCCGTTGATTGCCAGCAGCACGTCGCCGCGCTGCAACCCCGCCCGCGCGCCGTAGGGGCCGGGGTCGGTCACCACGACGCCCCTTGTGGACAGCGGCAGGCCCAGGCGGGCGATGATGCGCGGATTGGCCCGGGCCACCTTCAGCCCCGGCAGGACCGTGCGTTCGCCCAGCGCCATTTCCTCGGCCGGGGGATCGTCCGGGGCCAGGATCATGGCCACCCGGACATCCTTCGCGCGCCCGTCGCGCAGCCGCGTGACCACCGCCGTGCGACCGATTCCCGCGACCATCATCCGAAACAGCATCTCGGAGGGGGAATTGACCTCCTTTCCGTCCACGGCGGTGATGACGTCGCCCACGCGGAAACCCGCCTTAGCGAAGGGACTGGCCGGGTGCAGGTCCGAGATCAGCAGCCCCTCGGGCCGCGGCAGGCCCAGCGAGGCCGCCAGGTCGGCATCGACCGGCTGCCCGGCCATGCCGGCCCAGGGGCGTTCGAACCGGTCGTTGCCGCGGCGCGCCTGGGCCAGGAACTCGGCCACCAGATTGGCCGGAATGGCGAAACCGATCCCGTTCGAGCCGCCCGAGCGGGTCAGGATCGAGGTGTTGATACCGATGAGCCGACCGTTCACGTCCACCAGCGCTCCGCCCGAATTGCCGGGATTGATCGGCGCATCCGTCTGGATGAAATAGCCGCGCGCGTTGGTGGTCGCCGTTCCGGTCCGCGCCAGCCCCGAGACGATGCCGCTGGACACGGTCTGGCCCACGCCGAAGGGATTGCCAATGGCGAGCACCAGTTCGCCCACCTCGACCCGGTCGGAGTCGCGCAGCTCGAGGAATGGCAGATCCCGCGCGTTTTCCAGCTTCAGGATGGCCAGGTCCACCTCCTTGTCGGCAAGCAGCACGCGGGCATTGAACTCGCGCCGGTCCTTGAGTACCACGCGAATGTCGGTGGCACGACCGACCACGTGATAATTCGACACCACGATGCCGTCGCCGGTCAGGATCACCCCCGACCCCAGCGACCTGAGCACCCGCGGACGCGGCGTTGCGAAACCCCTGAAGAGCTGCTCGAAGAACGGATCGCCCGTAAACGGGGTCGGCTCTTCGGTCACGGTGCGGACATAGATGTTGACCACCGCCGGGGCGGCCTTTTTCACCACCGGAGCAAAACTCAGCGTGATTTCGGGCGCCGACTGCGGCACCTGGGTCTGCGACGTTGCCGCCGTCGCGGATGCGAGGGTCAGAAGGATGAGCAGGATCCGGAACATTGCGCCTCCCCGAGGTCAGGCCATTGATATGCGCGGCCGCCCGGCCGAATGCAAGAATGCCCGCGCCCGAACGCCTCACCCCCCTTGCGGGACGGGCGCAGAATGCAAAGATCGAATCGGGAAAGTCGGATTGCCGGCCCCTGACCCGAGGGGCGAATTTCGAGAGGTAAGCACAATGGTCGAACTCAAGAACGGAACCTGGATCGTGGTCGCGGACGCGGAAAAGGCGCTGTTCCTGCGCAATCTGACCGATCACCAGGATCCCAATTTCCAGGTGATCCGAAAGGAGGAATTCGATTCGGACGCCTTCCGCCCCGAGAGCCAGGCGGGGCGGCGCGCCGATACCGGGCCGGGGCAGAAATCGGCGGTCAATGAAGCCGACGAATGGCACGATCTGGCCCGCGACAGTTTTGCCCGCGATCTTGCGGCGCTTCTTTATTCCCGCGCGCACAAGGGCGCATTCAGACGCCTGGTGATCGCGGCTGCCCCCGACGTCCTGGGCGCATTGCGCGAAGAGATGCACCCCGAGGTCGCCGCCCGCGTGGTGGCCGAGATTCCCAAGACCCTGACCAATCATCCGGTACGCAAGCTGGAGACGCTGATCAAGACGGAACTGGAAGCGATGTAGCGCGCGGCCGGCACCTGCTCCGACGGCACGAAAACGCCGCCCGGGGGGCCCCCGGGCGGCGTCATCCCTTTCCCCGGACGGGGAGCGGAACTATTCTTCTGCGGCTTCTTCCGCAGCAAGGCGGGCCTTATCGGCGGCACCCTTGGCATCCACGTCACGATCGACCAGTTCGATGATTGCCATGGGCGCCATGTCGCCATAGCGGAACCCGGCCTTGAGAACGCGGGTGTAGCCGCCATTGCGGTCCTTGTAGCGCGGCCCCAGAACCTCGAACAGCTTGGCCACATGCTTGTCCTGCTTGAGCCGGGCCGCTGCCTGGCGGCGGGCATGCAGGTCGCCGCGCTTGGCCAGCGTGATCAGCTTGTCCACGACGCGGCGCAGTTCCTTGGCCTTGGGCAGCGTGGTCTTGATCTGTTCGTGTTCGATCAGCGAACCGGCCATGTTGGCAAACAGGGCCTTGCGGTGTTCATGGGTGCGGTTCAGGCGGCGATAGCCTTTTGCGTGACGCATGGTTGTCTTCCTTTCGCTTTATGCTTTGTCCGGCGACCCGTGCGTGCAGGCCGCTCTCCTTGGGGCGCGGGGCCCATCTTTCCCCGGACAATCCGGGCATCGGGCCGGGCGGGCGCGGCTTGCGCGCCGCCCGGCCGGAATGGGTACGCCTCAGAAGGCGTCCTCGTATTTCTTGGCCAGTTCCTCGATGTTGTCCGGCGGCCAGTCCTCGACATCCATGCCCAGATGCAGGCCCATGCCCGACAGCACTTCCTTGATCTCGTTGAGCGACTTGCGGCCGAAGTTCGGGGTGCGCAGCATCTCGGCCTCGGTCTTCTGGATCAGGTCGCCGATATAGACGATGTTGTCGTTCTTCAGGCAGTTGGCCGAGCGCACCGAGAGCTCCAGCTCGTCCACCTTCTTGAGCAGCAGCGGGTTGAATTCCAGCCCGTCTTCCTCGTCCTGGCGGCCGGCGGCCTCGGGCTCCTCGAAGTTGACGAAGATGGACAGCTGATCCTGCAGGATGCGCGCGGCGAAGGCCACCGCGTCCTCGGGCGTGACCGAACCGTCGGTCTCCACCTTCATGGTCAGCTTGTCATAGTCCAGAACCTGCCCTTCGCGGGTCGGCTGAACGTCATAGGACACCTTCTTGACCGGCGAATAGGTGGCATCGATCGGAATGAGGCCGATCGGGGCATCTTCGGGCTTGTTCTTGTCCGCGGAGACATAGCCCTTGCCGGTGTTGACGGTCAGTTCCATGTAGAGATCGGCGCCATCGTCGAGATGGCAGATCACGTGATCGCGGTTGAGAATCTCGATCCCGGCGCTTTCGCTGATGTCGCCGGCGGTGACAACTGCCGGCCCGCGCGCCGAAATCGAAAGCCGCTTGGGCCCCTCGACTTCCATGCGCAGGCACACGCCCTTGAGGTTGAGGATGATGTCGGTCACGTCCTCGCGCACGCCGGCGACGCTGGAAAATTCGTGCAGGACGTTGTCGATCTGGACGCTGGTGATCGCGGCCCCTTGCAGCGACGACAGCAGGACGCGGCGCAGCGCGTTGCCCAGCGTGAGGCCGAAGCCGCGCTCGAGCGGTTCCGCAATGATGGTAGCCTGACGCGCGGGATCGTTGCCGGGGCGGATGTCCAGCTGCGTCGGCTTGATCAATTCCTGCCAGTTCTTGTGGATCATGCAATTCCCTCCATTCCTGTCTGCGCCCCATGTCCGAAAGGCGCAGACGCCCGAGGTTTCAAAACGGCGAACTGGGGCCGTGCGAAAACACGGCCCCAGCGATATCTTGCCGGATCAGACGCGGCGACGCTTGGGCGGGCGGCAGCCGTTGTGCGGGATCGGCGTCACGTCGCGGATGGACGTGATGTTGAAGCCCACGGCGGCCAGCGCACGCAGCGCGGATTCACGGCCCGAACCGGGGCCCTGAACCTCGATCTCAAGCGTCTTCACGCCATGCTCCTGCGCCTTGCGGCCGGCATCCTCGGCGGCGAGCTGGGCAGCATAGGGGGTCGATTTGCGCGACCCCTTGAAGCCCATCGTGCCGGCCGACGACCAGGCAATCGCGTTGCCCTGCACGTCCGAGATCAGGATCTTGGTATTGTTGAAGGTCGAATTCACATGCGCCACACCGGCGGCGATGTTCTTGCGTTCCTTGCGGCGAAGGCGGGTCTTGTCTCGTGCCATGGTCCTGCCTCCTTATTTCTTCTTGCCGGCGATGGGACGCGCCGGACCCTTGCGGGTGCGGGCGTTCGTGTGGGTGCGCTGTCCGCGAACCGGAAGGTTCCGGCGGTGGCGCAGCCCGCGATAGCAGCCCAGGTCCATCAGCCGCTTGATGTTCATCTGCACCTCGCGGCGCAGGTCGCCTTCGACGGTGTAGTTGGCGTCGATATGCTCACGGATCCGCAGGAGTTCGGCGTCCGACAGTTCGTTCACGCGGCGCGACGGCTCGATACCGACCGCTTCGCAGATCTGTTCGGCCGACGAGCGGCCGATACCGTGGATGTAGGTGAGGGCGATGGGAACCCGCTTTGCAGTCGGGATGTTGACGCCGGCAATGCGTGCCACGTTTCGCTTTCCTTTCGTTGCGGTTCCGTAACTCCAGAACCTTTTTTCACAACACATGGACTCTGGCAGTGCCGCCAGCGGGTCCAGCAATCCTAAGAGGTGGTCTTGCGCAAACGGGCGAATCCCGCGCGCAAAATCGATTCCCTTCCGGGATGGGGGTCGATATGGGCTTTTTCCCGGTCCGTCAAGCCCTGATTTCGCGCCTCTCGTCACCCCCGTCAAGGATGGCCGCGATCTGGTCCCGGACATTGCCGATATCGCCAAGGCCGTCCACGGTTCGCAACAGCCCCTTGGCATAGTAATAGCCGATCAGCGGCGCAGTCTTCTTGTAATACTCCATCAGCCGCTTGCGGAGGCTTTCCTCGTTGTCATCCGCGCGGCGACGGAAATCCGAGGCCCCGCAGACCTCGCATTTCCCGTCGTCCGGGATCGGCCTGGTGATGTCGTTGTACACCTCGCCGCAATTGCCGCAGACCGAGCGCGCGGTGATGCGCGCGACCAGCGCCTCGTCATCCACCTGCATCTCGATCACCGCGTCCAGGTGCTGGCCGATGGAGTCGAGCAACTCTCCCAGCGCATCGGCCTGGGCAAGCGTGCGGGGGAAACCGTCGAAAATGAAGCCGCCGCCCTCGCCCGCCGATTCGATCCTTTCCCGGATCAGGTCGATCACGATCTCGTCGGTCACCAGCTCGCCCCGGGCCATGATCCCGGCCACCCGGTCGCCCAGTTCGGTGCCGCTGTCCTTGGCCCCGCGCAGCATGTCGCCGGTGCTCAGCTGAACCATTCCGCGGCTCTCCACCAGGATGCGCGCCTGCGTCCCCTTGCCCGCCCCCGGCGGGCCCAGAAGTATGATGTTCATCGCCGCGTCGGACTCCTCTTGCCCCGCTTGCGTTTCCCCTTGCCGCGCAACTGCGACTTCTCGATCAGGCCTTCATACTGATGGGCGAGAAGATGGCTCTGGATCTGCTGGATCGTGTCCATGGTCACGCTGACGATGATCAGCAGCGACGTACCGCCGAAGTAGAAGGGAATCGCGAACTGGCTGCGCAGCACCTCGGGCAGCAGCATCACCGCCACCAGATAGGCCGAGCCCAGAACCAGCACGCGGTTGACCACGTATTCGAGATACTCGGCGGTTTTCTTGCCGGGACGGATGCCGGGCACGAAGCCGTTCTGCTTCTTCAGGTTCTCGGCCACCTCGTCGGGCTTGAACGACACGTTGAAGGTGTAGAAGTACGCGAAGAACACGATCATGGTCGCGTAGAACAGAAGATAGAGCGGCTGGCCAGGGCCGAAGAAGGCCAGCAGCCACGACATGATCGGACCGTTCGCCGCGCCCTGGCTGAAGGTCGAAATCGTCGTCGGCAGCAGCAGAAGCGAACTGGCGAAAATCGCCGGGATGACGCCGGCCGGGTTGACCTTGACCGGCAGATGCGACGATCCCCCGTCATAGATCTTCATCCCCACCTGCCGGCGCGGATACTGGATATGAATCTTGCGCAGGGCGCGCTCCATGAACACCACGAAGGTCAGGACCACGACCACCATGATGATGACCCCGACGATCACCGCCGGACTGATCGCGCCGCTGCGCCCCGAGGCCAGGAAACGCGCCAGCGCCGCCGGAACCTCGGCGACGATGCCGACGAAGATGATCAGCGAAATGCCGTTGCCCACGCCGCGGCTGGTGATCTGTTCGCCCAGCCACATCAGGAACATGGTGCCGCCCACCAGCGTGATCATGGTGGAAAGGCGGAAGAACATGCCCGGATCGGTAGCCAGGTCCCCGGCCTCAAGTGACACCGCCAGCCCGTAGGCCTGCAGGGTGGCCAGCGCGACCGTGCCGTAGCGGGTGTACTGGTTCAGCTTCTTGCGGCCGATCTCGCCCTCTTTCTTGAGCTGCTCCAGCGACGGAACCATCGAGGCCAGAAGCTGCACGATGATCGACGCCGAAATGTAGGGCATGATGCCGAGCGCAAGAATCCCCATCCGCCCCAGCGCGCCGCCGGTGAACATCGACACCATGCCGCCGATGCCCTGCCCGGCCTGTTCCATGAACTGGCGCAGCGCGGCGCCGTCAATGCCCGGAACCGGGATGAAGGTGCCAAGGCGATAGACGATCAAAAGCCCGAGGGTGAAAAGGATGCGGTTGCGCAGATCCGTGGCCTTGCCAAGAGCGGCCCAGCTGGTGTTGGCCGCCATCTGCTCTGCTGCTGATACCATCGATCACGGTCTCTTCTTGTGAAACGCCGCCCGGAACCGTTTTCCGGCTCGGGCGGCGTCGGGGAAAACTGGGAACTATGTAAGCGGCGAAGGCGCCGCTCACAAGTCGCAATTACGCGGCAGGCGCGTTTGTCACCTTCAGCGAACCGCCCGCCTTCTCGACCGCTTCCACCGCGGCCTTCGACGCGCCGGTCACCTCGAGGCTCACCTTCGAGGTGATGTCGCCCTTGGCCAGCACCCGCACACCGTCCAGCTTGCGCCGCACCAGCCCGCTGGCAACCAGCGCGTCCTCGGTGATCGCGGCCTTGGCATCCAGCTTGCCGGCGTCGATGAACTTCTGGATCAGGCCCAGGTTGACCACGGCGAATTTCTTGCGGTTGGGCTTGTTGAAGCCTCGCTTGGGCAGCCGCATGTAAAGCGGCATCTGGCCGCCTTCATAGCCGTTGATGGCCACGCCGGAACGCGATTTCTGGCCCTTGATGCCGCGCCCGGCGGTCTTGCCCATGCCCGAGCCGGGCCCGCGCCCCACCCGCTTGGGTTTCTTCGTCGCGCCGGGATTGTCGCGCAGTTCGTGAAGTTTCATGTCGCTTCTCCTGATGCCGGATGTGACCCCAGAAGCGATAGGGGGCCAAACGCGGCTTTGCTGTCCTGAGTCGTGCGGCCCGCCGGGCCACCGGGCGCGTATAGACCCATGGCAGGAGGGAATCAAGGCGCCCCGACAGCAGGACAACAAGGAAAAACGCCCCGGTGTTCCCACCGGGGCGCATTCCCCGCCCGCATCGCGGGCAAGCGTTTTCAAAAACGCTTGCCAAGGCCCTTCGAAGGGCCTTGGTTCAGTCGCGCTCCTCGACGATCTCCACCAGGTGCGGGATCTTGCGGATCATGCCGCGAATGGCCGGCGTGTCCTCCAGCTCGCGCGTCTTGTGCATCTTGTTCAGGCCCAGCCCGATCAGCGTCTGGCGCTGCTTGGCCGGGCGGCGGATCGGGCTGCCGATCTGCTTGACGACAATGGTTTTGGCCATGGCTCGCTCTCCTTACGCTTCTGCCGTCTGGCTCGAGGCCTTGGGGGCCTCGTCCCGGCGCGGCAGGATCTCGGCGACCTTCTTGCCGCGGCGCTGCGCCACAAGGCGCGGCGACTGCTGCTTTTTCAGCCCGTCGATGGTGGCGCGGATCATGTTGTAGGGGTTCTGAGACCCGATCGACTTGGACACCACGTCCTTGATGCCCAGCATCTCGAACACGGCGCGCATCGGGCCACCGGCGATGATCCCGGTACCTTCCGGCGCGGTCCGCATCACCACCTTGCCGGCGCCGTGACGGCCCTCGATATCGTGGTGCAGGGTGCGGCCCTCGCGCAGAGGCACGCGGATCATGTTGCGCTTGGCGGCCTCGGTGGCCTTGCGGATAGCCTCGGGAACCTCCTTGGCCTTGCCCTTGCCGAAACCGACACGGCCCTTCTGGTCACCGACCACCACCAGCGCGGCAAAGCCGAAACGCTTGCCGCCCTTGACGGTCTTGGATACGCGGTTGATCGCGACGAGGCGATCGGCGAATTCCGGGGTTTCGTCGCGGTCGCGGCGGTGGCCCCGGCGGTTGTCACGTTCTGCCATGAGGCATTCCTTTCATCCTGGCGCCAGGCGCCTGTTGGTCCAATCCTGGTGAACCCCCGCGCCACGAGGGCGGGCATTCCCGGATCATCGGGGCGGCGACGGGCGCCGCCCTCACTTGCTCAGATCTTCAGCCCGCCCTCGCGCGCGGCATCGGCCAAGGCCTTCACCTTGCCGTGGTAGAGATAGCCGCCGCGGTCGAAATAGGCCTCTTCGACGCCGGCCTCCTTGGCCCGCTCGGCAATCGCCGCGCCAACCTTGGCCGCGGCTTCGAGGTTCTTCTTGCCGACCACGCCCAGCTCCTTTTCGAGCGTCGAGGCCGAGGCCAGCGTCACACCGCGCACGTCGTCGATCAGCTGGGCGCTGATATTGCGGTTCGACCGGTGCACGCTCAGCCGGATGCGGCCGGCATTGACCTTGCGAAGCTTGTTCCGAACGCGCAGGCGGCGCTTCAGAAACAGGGTTCTCTTGCTGTTTGCCATGCTGTTCGTCCTTACTTCTTCTTGCCTTCCTTGCGGAAGATGTACTCGTCCTTGTACTTGATGCCCTTGCCCTTGTAGGGCTCGGGCGCACGCCAGGCACGGATTTCCGCCGCCACCTGACCGACGAGCTGCTGGTCAATGCCCTCGACGACGATCTCGGTCTGCTTGGGCACCGCGACGGTCACCCCCTCGGGCGGTTCATAGGTCACGTCGTGGCTGTAGCCGAGGTTCAGCTTGAGCGCCTTGCCCTGAAGCTGGGCCCGGTAGCCGACACCGCTGATCTCCAGTTCCTTGCGGAAGCCCTGGGTCACGCCGGTCACCAGGTTGGCCACCATGGTGCGCGACATGCCCCATTGCTGGCGCGCGCGCTTGGACTTGCCGCGCGGGGTGATGGTCACCACGTTGTCGGCCACCTCGATCGCCACGTCGTCGGTGGCGGTGAAGCTGCGCACGCCCTTGGGGCCCTTCACTTCGATGGTCTGGCCCGAGACGGTCGCACTCACGCCGCTGGGCAACTCGACCGGTTTCTTACCAATACGAGACATTCCGGACCCTCCTCAGAAGACGGTGCAAAGCACTTCGCCGCCGACATTGGCCGCGCGTGCATTCGCATCCGACATCACGCCCTTGGGCGTGGAGACAATCGACACGCCCAGGCCCTGACGGACCGAGGGCAGGTCCTTGACGCCCATGTAGACGCGGCGGCCAGGCTTGGAGACCCGCTTCAGTTCACGAATGACGGGTTCGCCTTCGTAGTATTTCAGACTGATCTCGATGGCCGGGTGGCCACGCTCGTCCGTGATGCGCTCGTAGCCGCGGATATAGCCTTCCTGCGCCAGCACGTCGAGCACCCAGGCCCGCAGCTTGGAGGCCGGCGTGACCACGGTGGACTTGCCGCGCATCTGCGCGTTGCGGATCCGGGTGAGCATGTCGCCGATAGGATCGTTCATTGCATGACCTCCTTACCAGCTCGATTTCACCATGCCGGGGATCTGGCCCTGAGAGCCCAGTTCCCGCAGCGCGATCCGCGACACCTTCAGCTTGCGATAATACGCATGCGGACGGCCGGTCAGCTGACAGCGATTGTGCAGCCGCGAAGGCGCGCTGTTGCGCGGCAGTTTCGCCAGCTTCAGGCGCGCCTTGAAGCGCTCTTCCATCGGGCGGCTTTCGTCATTCGCGATTTCCTTCAGCGCGGCCCGCTTGGCGGCATACCTGGCCACCAGGCGCTGGCGCTTCTTCTCGCGTTCGATCATTGCTTTCTTAGCCATGATGTCTTTCTCCCAGGCTCAGCTGTTGAACGGCATGTTGAAATGCTTCAACAGCGCCTTGGCTTCAGCGTCGGTTTTCGCTGTGGTGGTGATCACGATGTCCATGCCCCAGACCTCGTCGACCTTGTCGAAGTCGATTTCCGGGAACACGATGTGCTCTTTCAGGCCCATGGCATAGTTGCCGCGGCCGTCGAAGGCCGAGCCCTTCACGCCGCGGAAGTCGCGCACGCGCGGCAGGGCAATCGTGATCAGGCGATCGAGGAATTCGTACATCCGGTCGCCGCGCAGCGTGACCTTGACGCCCAGCGGCATGCCTTCGCGAACGCGAAAACCGGCGATCGACTTCTTGGCCTTGTTGATCACCGCCTTCTGGCCGGCAATCAGGGTCAGGTCTTCCTGGGCCGACTTGACCTTCTTGGAATCCTTCACCGCCTCGGAGCCGCAGCCGATGTTGAGAACGATCTTTTCCAGCCGCGGGATCTGCATGTCGTTGCGATAGCCGAACTCTTCCCTCAGAGCGGCGCGGATCTCGTCTCTGTAGAGCGACTTCAGGCGCGGGGTGTAGTTTGCGGCATCAAGCATCGATCACGTCCCCCGTGGTCTTGGCGTAACGCACCTTCTTGCCGTCTTCCACGCGGAAGCCGACCCGGGTCGGTTTGCCGTTCTTGTCGAGAAATGCCAGGTTGGACAGGTCGATCGGCATCGCCTTGGGCAGGCGGCCGCCCTGGCTGGTCTGGCTCTGGCGGGTGTGGCGGATGGCAATGTTGATGCCCTCGACCACGGCCTTGCCGGCCTTGGGATCAACCGACAGGATGGTGCCCTGCTTGCCCTTGTCCTTGCCGGCAAGCACGATCACCTTGTCGCCCTTCTTCAGTTTCGCGGCCATCTTACAGCACCTCCGGGGCGAGCGAGATGATCTTCATGAAGTTCTTGGCCCGCAGTTCGCGCACGACGGGGCCGAAGATGCGGGTGCCGATCGGCTCGTTGTTGTTGTTGAGGATGACGGCGGCGTTGCGGTCAAAGCGGATCGCGGTGCCGTCCTCGCGGCGGACCTCCTTGGCGGTGCGCACGACGACGGCCTTGCGCACGTCGCCCTTCTTCACGCGGCCGCGCGGGATGGCTTCCTTCACGGACACGACGATGATGTCTCCCACCGACGCGTATTTCCGCTTGGAACCACCCAGGACCTTGATGCACTGAACCCGGCGGGCGCCGGAGTTGTCAGCGACATCCAGATTGGTCTGCATCTGGATCATGTGGTTTCTCCCGACCTGTGGGGGCTGTTCTGGTTCATTCCCCCAGGGTTTCGATCAAACCGGAAGGCTTGGGGGCCTCAGGCCTCCAGAACCTCCCAGCGTTTCGTCTTCGATTTCGGCGCGCATTCGACGATGCGAACGGTATCGCCGACCTTGAAGCTGTTCTTCGGGTCGTGCGCCCGGTACTTCTTCGACTTCCGCACCGTCTTCTTCAGAACCGGGTGGCGGAAACGGCGTTCCACTAGAACCGTCACGGTCTGGTCGTTGGCGTCGCTGGTCACGGTGCCTTGCAGGATACGTTTGGGCATGTTCTCAACGCTCCTTACTGTGCCGCTTCGGCGGCTTTTTCGTTCAGCACGGTCTTGACCCGCGCCACGTCACGGCGAACCGCACGCATCCGCGCCGTGTTCTCAAGCTGGCCGGTGGCCTGCTGGAAACGAAGGTTGAAAGCTTCCTTCTTGAGGTTGGCCAGTTCCTCGCGGAGCTGATCCGGGGTCTTGGCCCGCAGTTCATTGGCGTCCATCGCCTGTCTTTCCTTCTCTCAAAACACCAGAGAGCCCCGTCGCGGGTCACCCTTGACCTGGTGGATGAATGACGAACACGCGAATCCCTCCCCCAGGGAGGACTCCGCGGGATGCCGCTCTATAAGAGAGGGACCGGCCGAGGGCAAGAAAAAGTTTTGCCCCCTTTGCTCCCCGGCGCGCAGCCCCTGCGAACCCGGGGAAATCGCGCCTCAGCCCCAGGCATAGTTGAAGCTGATGCTGATCCGCTCCTGCGCGGCCATGTTCATCGGAACCTCGTGGCGCAGCCAGCTTTCCCACAACAGCACCTCGCCCGCCTTCGGCGCCACATAGACGAAGCTCTGCAGTTCGCGCCGCGCGCCCTTGCGCCGTACCGGCGCCGCCATCATCCGCGCCGAACGCGGATCCTCGAGCTTGAGCGCCCCCGCCCCGTCCGGCACCGCCACATAGGTGGTGCCGCTGATGACGCTGTGCGGGTGAATATGCGATGAATGGGTGCCGCCTTCGGGCAGGATGTTGATCCACAGATCTTCCAGCCGCAGCGCGCGCCCGTCGAGGTCAAATTCCAGATCCTCGACGAAGGCGGCCACATGCCGATCCAGTGCCTCGACCAGCTCGGCAAAGACCGGAAAGCGCCAGGGAAGATCGGTCAGCGAGGCATAGGAGGTATAGCCCGGATAGCCGTTTTCCGCGCACCACTC
Source organism: Paracoccaceae bacterium (assembly GCA_027000645.1). Classification (GTDB taxonomy): domain Bacteria; phylum Pseudomonadota; class Alphaproteobacteria; order Rhodobacterales; family Rhodobacteraceae; genus Jhaorihella. The sequence continues at coordinate 17,034 of JALTNO010000184.1, forward strand.
CTGCCCGGCCTCGTCGTCGGCGGCGATGGACAGGCACGATCCCTCCAGCTCTCCGGTATCGATGGCGGGGGGAAACTCGTCCAGCCGGGCACGGTAGAGGCGGGTCACGAAGAGGGATTCGATCTGGGCCATGGGTGTTCATCCGGTCAGGTGAAAGGAAACGGCCCACCCCCGCCGATCGCAGGGGCGGTCAGGAAAAGACCCCCGCCGGAAGGCCGGCAGGGGTCCTGGATCTCATCCGGGCAAACATGCCCCGCCATGGCTCACCAGTCTTCGCGAACCACG
>JALTNO010000185.1 GCA_027000645.1 Paracoccaceae bacterium
AAACGGAAGACGCCGGCGACACCGAAGAAGCCGCAACCGAGGTGAGCTTTGCCGACCTTCTGGCACAGGCGGATCTCAAGAAGGGCGCCAAGCTGTTCAAGAAATGCGCCGCCTGCCACAAGGTGGAAAAGGGCGCCAACAGCACTGGGCCGTATCTTTACGGCGTTGTCGGCCGGCCCGTTGGCGCGGTCGAGGGGTTCAGCTACTCGGACGCCATGGCAAATCACGGGGGCGAATGGACGCCGGACGCCCTGAACGAGTTCCTGGCCAGCCCGAAAAGCTATGTCCCGGGGACCAAGATGTCGTTCAAGGGCTTCGCCAAACCCGAGGAACGCGCCAACATCATCGCCTATCTGGACAGTCTCGACGACTGAGCCGGCCTCCTGTGCCGGGGGTGAAAGCCACCGCCTCTGCGCGGTGGCTTTTTCATGCGCAACCGCCGCACCTGGCGCACCTTTCGACCCTGGCGACTCCGCCCGGCCCGCCGGAAGGGGCCGCCGGTCATCGAGGTTGACGCAATTGTAACCCGCAAACACCTTGAACATCCGGCCCCGGCACCATTAGCTTGCAGCGACAACGGCGGGGCCCGGCCGGCCCCGGGACAGCGGAGGACAACCCGATGGAATCAGCCCGGAACAAGGCTAGGCTGCGGTTGCCCGGACTGCGGCTTACCCGGCGTTCGGTCCTTGCAGGACTTTCGTCCTTCGTGCTGGTGGGCGGGAAAGCGCGGGCGCAGGCCGGCACGGACGGGGGCGAGCTGATCCGCAGCCACGGTTATTCATTTTACGGGGATCTGACCTATCCACCCGATTTCAAGAATTTCTCTTATGTGAACCCGGATGCTCCGAAGGGCGGCGAAATCGCCCTCTCGGCGCTTGGCACCTTTGATTCCATGAACCCCTATTCGCGCAAGGGCCGGCGCGGGCAACTCAGCTGGATCATGTATGAAAGCCTGCTGGGCGACGGGCCCGCCGATACCTATGGCGAACAGTACGGGCTGCTGGCCGAAGGGCTGGAATACCCCAGATCGAAGGACTGGGTGGTGTTCTTCATGCGCCCCGAGGCGCGGTTCTCGGATGGAACGCAGGTGACGGCCCGCGACGTTCTGTTCAGCCACGAGCTGCTGCTGGAACAGGGGCTGCCCTCGTACGCGGTGGCGGTGAAGAAGCGCATCCCCCGCGCCGAGGTGATCGACGACCAGACAATCAAGTTCTACTTCACCCCCGGCATTTCGCGGCGCAGCCTGATCGACCAGGTCGGCGGCGTGCCGGTCTGGCCGCGCAGATGGTTCGAGGAAACCGGCGCGCGGCTGGACGAAAGCCGGCTGGAAACCCCGCCGGGATCGGGGCCCTACATGGTGGAAACGGTGGATGTGAACCGCCGGATCGTCTATCGGCGCAATCCCGACTACTGGGGCAGGGATCTGCCGATCAATCGCGGGCGGTTCAACTTCGACCGAATCCGGGTGGAATATTTCGGCGACGACACCGCCGCCTTCGAGGCCTTCAAGGCCGGCGAATACACCTTCCGGCTGGAAGGCGATTCCCGCAAATGGGCCACCGGCTACGATTTCCCGAAGGTGCGCAGCGGCGCGGTGGTGAAGAAGGAGCTTCCCGACGGCACCCCGCCCACGCCCACCGGCATCGTGTTCAACCTGGGCCGCGAGATCCTCAAGGACAAGCGCGTGCGCGAAGCGGTGGCGCTGGGCTACAATTTCGAATGGACCAACGAATCGCTGCAATACGGGCTGTTCCGGCAACGGGCCTCCTTCGCGCAGGACACGCCGCTGATGGCGACCGGGGTACCGGAAGGGGCGGAGCGCGCCTTTCTCGAATCGCTGGGCGACGTGGTGCCGCCCGAGCTGCTGAGCGAACCGGCGCGCATGCCGCACAGTTCCAGCCCCAGGCGCCTGACCGACCGGCGCAACCTGCGCAAGGCCATGAAGCTGCTGGACGCGGCCGGCTGGCCGGTGGGCAGCGACGGCAAGCGGCGCAACGCGCAGGGGCAGCTGCTGACGCTGACCTTCCTGTTCAACTCGTCCTCGGACGGGACGCTGGGGGCGGTGATCGAAAGCTTCATGACCAACCTGCGCAAGATGGGGATCGACGCGCGGCTGGAGAAGGTGGATGCCGCCCAGTACACCCTGCGCCGGCGGGATCGTGACTATGACATGATCTTCGACGCCTATGCGGCCTTCCTTGGCACCGGCACTGGGCTGCTGCAGCGCTACGGCTCATCCGAGGCGGCGTTCTCGCTGTTCAACCCGGCGGGGCTGGCCAGTCCGCTGGTGGATGCGATCATCAACGCGTCATTGCGCGCGACCAGCCGCGAGGAAGAGGTCACCATGCTGCGGGCGCTGGACCGGGCGCTCAGATACGAATTCTTCATGATCCCGGTCTGGTACAAGGCGAATTACTGGGTGGCCTATTACGACCAGTACGAATACCCCGATCCGCTGCCGCCCTACGATCTGGGATTCCTCGATTTCTGGTGGTTCAATGCGGAAAAAGCCGAGGCGCTGAAAGCCTCGGGCGCGCTGAGGTAGGAGGCATGGGCGCCTATATCCTGCGCCGGCTGCTGCTGGTGATCCCCACATTGCTGGGCATCATGGTGATCAATTTCGTCCTGGTGCAGTTCGTGCCGGGCGGCCCCGTGGAACAGGCCATCGCCCGGGCGCAGGGGGCGGGCGACGTGTTCGGCGGCTTTGCCGGAACCCAGCCGGACATGGGTCTGAACACGGGCCTTGAAGAAGGCGCCGCCGCCGCCGGCGATGTCGGCGGCCGGTATATCGGCGCCCGCGGCCTGCCCCCCGAGTTCATCGAGGAACTGGAGCGCGAATTCGGCTTCGACAAGCCGCCATTGCAGCGGTTCCTGAACATGATGTGGAACTACATGCGGCTGGACTTCGGCGAGAGCTACTTCCGCTCGATCTCGGTCACCGATCTGGTGCTGGAGAAGATGCCGGTATCGATCAGCCTCGGGCTCTGGTCCACCCTGATCGCCTATCTGATCTCGATCCCCATGGGCATCCGCAAGGCGGTGCGGGACGGGTCGTCCTTCGACACCTGGACCAGCGCGCTGATCATCGTCGCCTATGCCATTCCCGGCTTCCTGTTCGCGATCCTGCTGCTGGTGCTGCTGGCGGGGGGGTCCTACTGGCAGATCTTCCCGCTGCGCGGGCTGACCTCGGACAACTGGGACAGCCTGAGCCTGTGGGGCAAGGTGGTGGACTATTTCTGGCACATCACCCTGCCGGTGCTGGCCTCGACCATCTCGGCCTTCGCCACGCTGACGCTGCTGACCAAGAACAGCTTTCTCGACGAGATCAAGAAACACTATGTGATGACCGCCCGCGCCAAGGGGCTGAGCGAACGCGGGGTGCTCTACGGCCATGTCTTCCGAAACGCCATGCTGATCGTCATCGCCGGCTTTCCGGCGGTGTTCATCGGCGTATTCTTCGGCCAGTCGCTGATCATCGAAACCATCTTCTCGCTCGACGGGCTGGGCAGGCTGGGTTTCGAGGCGGCGGTGGCCCGCGACTACCCGGTGATCTTCGGCACGCTGTTCATCTTCGGGCTTCTGGGACTGATCGTCGGCATCCTGTCGGACCTGATGTATGTCTTTGTCGATCCCCGCATCGACTTCGAGCGGAGGGAAGGATGACCAGCACCCTCTCCGGTCGCAACGCGGCCAAGGCGCTTCGAAGCGCCTTGGTGCAAGGCCTTTGCAAAGGCCTTGTCCACGGGGTTTCGAAACCCCGTGTCAAAGCCGCTTCGAAGCGGCTTTGCGCCCGCCGACAGGGGGCGCCATGCTGACCCTTTCTCCTCTCAACCAGCGCCGCTGGCGCAACTTCAAGCGCAACCGCCGCGCCTTCTGGTCGCTTGTCATCTTCTCGATCCTGTTCGGGGTGACGCTGTTTGCCGAATTCATCGCCAATGACAAGCCGATCCTCGTGCAGTATCGAGGCGAATACTACATGCCAGTCTTCCGCTTCTATCCCGAAACCGCGTTCGGCGGCGATTTCGAAACCGAAGCCACCTATACCGACCCCGAGGTGCAATGCCTCATCGCCACCGGCGGGCTGGACATCTGTTTCGACGACCCCGAAGGCGTGATGGCCCAGGCCGAAACCGGCATGGTGGACGGGCTGCCCGTCGAAAGGGGCTGGGCCATCTGGCCGCTGATCCCCTACTCCTTCGATACCATCGTGGAACGGCCCGGCGCCGCCCCCCTGCCCCCGAATGGCCAGAACTGGCTGGGCACCGACGACACCAAGCGCGACGTGCTGGCCCGCGTGATCTACGGCTTCCGCCTGTCGGTGCTGTTTACCCTGATCGTGACCACCATCGCTTCGCTTGTCGGTATCGCCGCGGGGGCCATACAGGGGTTCTTCGGCGGGCGGACCGACCTGATCTTTCAGCGCATCATCGAGATCTGGTCGGCAACGCCGTCGCTATACGTCATCATCATCATGTTCGCGATCTTCCAGCGCTCCTTCTGGATGCTGGTGGTCATCGCGGTGCTGTTCGGCTGGACCTCGCTGGTCGGCGTGGTCCGGGCCGAGTTCCTGCGCGCGCGCAACCTCGAATATGTGCGCGCGGCCAAGGCCCTGGGCGTGGGCAACCTGACCATCATGTTCCGGCACATGCTGCCCAACGCGATGGTGGCGACGCTGACCATGCTGCCCTTCATCGTCACCGGCACCATCGGCATGCTGGCCAGCCTCGATTTCCTCGGGTTCGGCCTGCCCTCATCGTCGCCGTCTCTGGGCGAGCTGACCCTGCAGGCGAAACAGAACCTGCAGGCGCCCTGGCTGGCCTTCACCGCGTTCTTCACCTTCGCGATCATGCTGTCGCTGCTGGTGTTCATCTTCGAAGGCGTCCGCGATGCCTTCGACCCGCGAAAGACCTTTCAATGACGCGCGCAAAGGAAGGGAAACCGATGCACCGCCCGGCGGGCACCGCCGGGCAGCGCCCGCTGCCCTCTGCGCGAATTCTCGGGCAGCCCGCTGAAGGAACGTCGAAATGAGCGCGCTTCTGCAAGTCGAGAACCTGAAGGTTTCCTTCCGGCAGGACGGCCGGATCACGCCCGCCGTGCGCGGAGTGTCCTTCACCGTGGACCGCGGCCAGACCGTGGCGCTGGTGGGCGAATCCGGCTCGGGCAAATCGGTCACGGCGCTCTCCACCGTCTCGCTGCTGGGCGATTCCGCCATCGTCGAGGGCTCGGTCACCTATGACGGGCGGCAGATGATCGGCGCCGACGAGGCGTTGCTGCGCAAGGTGCGGGGCAACGACATCTCCTTCGTGTTCCAGGAGCCGATGACCTCGCTCAACCCCCTGCACACGATCGAGAAACAGCTGGCCGAAAGCCTCGCGCTGCACCAGGGCCTGACCGGAGATGCCGCCCGCGCCCGCATCATCGAACTGCTCGAACGGGTGGGCATCCGTGACCCGCAGGAACGCCTGGGCGCCTATCCCCACCAGCTTTCGGGCGGCCAGCGCCAGCGGGTGATGATCGCCATGGCGCTGGCCAACAAACCCGACATCCTGATCGCCGACGAACCCACCACCGCGCTGGACGTGACCATCCAGGCGCAGATCCTCGCGCTTCTGGCCGAACTGAAAGCGCAAGAGAACATGGGGCTGCTGTTCATCACCCACGATCTGGGCATCGTGCGGCGCATCGCCGACCACGTCTGCGTGATGAAGGACGGAGAGATCGTCGAAACCGGCCCCACGGCCCGCCTTTTTTCAGATCCGCAACACCCCTATACCCGCAAGCTCCTGGCCGCCGAAGCCGCTGGCCGGCCCGACCCCGTCGCGGCAGAAGCCGAAGAGATCCTGCGCACCGAAGATCTCCGCGTCTGGTTCCCGATCCAGCGCGGTTTCCTCAAGCGCACGATCGGACATGTCAAGGCCGTGAACGCCGCCAACCTCTCGGTGCGCGCGGGCGAGACGCTGGGAATCGTCGGCGAAAGCGGCTCGGGCAAGACCACGCTGGCACTGGCCATCATGCGTTTGATCGGCTCGGAAGGCCGTATCACCTTCCGCGGCCAGGACATCCGGAAATGGTCCACGCGCGAACTCAGGCGGTTGCGCAAGGACATGCAGATCGTGTTCCAGGACCCCTTCGGGTCGCTCTCCCCGCGCATGACCTGCGCCCAGATCATCGCCGAAGGCCTCGCCATCCACAATATCGACCCGCACCGGGACCGGCGCGAACTCGTGGCCGAGGCAATGGAGGAAACCGGCCTCGACCCGGCCATGATGGACCGCTACCCGCACGAATTTTCAGGCGGGCAGCGCCAGCGCATCGCCATCGCCCGCGCCATGGTTTTGCGCCCGCGCCTGCTGGTGCTGGATGAACCGACCTCGGCACTGGACATGACGGTGCAGGTGCAGATCGTGGACCTGCTGCGCGAGCTGCAACGCCGGCACGGGCTGGCCTACCTGTTCATCAGCCACGACCTCAAGGTGGTGCGCGCCATGTCGCACAAGGTGATGGTGATGAAACAGGGTGACGTGATCGAGGCCGGCCCGGCCGAGGATCTCTTCAACGATCCGCAGACCGACTACACCCGGACTCTGCTGGCCGCCACGCAATAGCGTGCAACCGCGCTCCCCTTCATCTTGCCCCAAATACTCCGGGGGGTGAGGCCCTCCGGGCCGAGGGGGGCAGCGCCCCCCTTCAGCCATTCTCGCGCAATACCGTCCCGGCCAGATACAGCGATCCGCAGATCAGCACCCGCGCCCGCGGCTCTTCCGCCGCAATCCGCGCCAATGCCTCCCGGACGGTGCCGGCGGTGGTCGCCGTCAACCCGATCGAAGCCGCCACCGCCGCCGTCTCCTCGGCCGACAGGGTGTTCGCCTCGCCCGGAATGGACACCGCCGTCAGACCTTCGGCCACCCCGGCCAGCGGTCGCAGATACCCCGCCGCGTCCTTGGTCCGCAGCATCCCGCAGACCAGATGCGTGGGCCGCTTCGGCAACGCCGCCAGATGCGCCGCCAGCGCCCGGCCCGCCGCCGGGTTGTGCCCGCCGTCCAGCCACAGTTCGATACCGGGAACCGCGGCAACCAGCGCCCCCTCGCGCAACCTCTGCATCCGCGCGGGCCACTGCGCGCGCGTCACCGCAGCCTCGCAGGCAGCCTCGCCGAACCCCAGATGCCGCAGCGCCGCCAGCGCCGCCCCGGCATTCTCCACCTGGTGGGCGCCGGGAAGGCCGGGCAGAGGAAGGTCGAGAAGACCGGTCTCGTCCTGGAACACCAGCCGCCCACGCTCCTGTCCCACATGCCAGTGCTGCCCCTGCGCCAGCAGCGGCACCCCCAGCCGGGCGGCCTTTTCCTCGATGACCTCCATCACCGCTTCCGGCTGCGGGCCGACCACGCAAGGCACGCCGCGCTTGAGAATCCCCGCCTTCTCGGCGGCAATCTGCTCCGGCGTGTCGCCAAGAAACTGCTCATGGTCGCGCGAGACGGGCGTGATGATCGTCAGCGCCGGGCGCGCCACCACATTGGTGGCGTCCAGCCGCCCGCCCAGCCCCACCTCCAGCAGGGTGAAATCCGCCTCCACCCGCGAGAAAGCCAGCAGCGCCGCGCAGGTCGTGATCTCGAAATAGGTGATCGGCGCGCCGCCATTGGCCGCGTCGCATTCATCCAGTATCGCCGTCAGATCCGGCTCGGCGATCAGCGCGCCGGCCAGCCGGATCCGTTCGTGAAACCGCACAAGATGCGGGGAGGTATAGGCGTGCACACGCTTGCCCGCCGCCTCCATCCCGGCGCGGATCATCGCCAGCGTCGAGCCCTTGCCATTGGTGCCGGCCACGTGAATGACCGGCGGCAGACGGTCCTGCGGATCGCCCAGCGCGCGCAGCAGCCGCCACACCCGATCCAGCGTCAGGTCGATCACCTTGGGATGCAGCGCCATCATCCGGGTCAGGATGACGTCCGAAGCGGCCCCGCTCATGCCCCGGCGTCTTTGCCTTCGGCAGGCGTTCCGGCGCCCTTGCCCGGGCCGGACTTGTCCGGTGCGGGAAGATCGGCGGAAATTACCGGGCTCAGCCCCAGAAGCAGCCGGGTGATGCGGATCAGCTCGTCCCGAAGCTGGCCGCGCGGCGTCACCCGGTCGATCATCCCGTGATCAAGCAGATATTCCGCACGCTGGAACCCTTCGGGCAGGGTCTCGCGGATAGTCTGTTCGATCACCCGCGGCCCGGCAAAGCAGATCAGCGCATTCGGTTCGGCGATATGCACGTCCCCCAGCATCGCATATGAGGCCGTGACCCCGCCCGTGGTCGGATGCGTCAGCACCACGATATAGGGCAGGCCCGCCTCTTTCAGCATCTGAACGGCAACGGTGGTGCGCGGCATCTGCATCAGCGACAGGATGCCCTCCTGCATGCGGGCGCCGCCGGCAGCCGAAAACAGGATCAGGGGCCGCTTCAGCCGGACGGCCTCTTCCGCCGCGGCAATGATCGCGTTGCCCACATACATGCCCATGGAGCCGCCCATGAAAGCGAAATCCTGGGCGGCGGCAATGATCGGCGTGCGCCCGATCTCTCCGGCGGCGACCAGCATCGCCTCCTTCTCGCCGGTGACCTTCTGGGCCGCCTTCATCCGGTCGGGGTACTTCTTCTGATCGCGGAAGTGCAGCGGATCGGCCACCGGTTCGGGCACGGCGACCTCGGTGAACACGCCGCCGTCGAACAGGGCGGCAAAGCGAGCGCGCGGGCTGATCGCCATGTGGTGGCCGCAACTGGTGCAGACGTTCAAGTTGTCCTTGAACTCCCGGTGGAACAGCATCGTCCCACAGCTTTCGCATTTCTGCCAAAGGTTCTCGGGTGTCTCGCGCCGCGAAAAGATCGAGTTGATCTTCGGCCGTACATAGTTGGTGATCCAGTTCATGCGCACCCCCTCGGCAAATACGTGCCGCCCAGATAAGCCCGCCACGCGGCAAATGCAATCAGCGCCCGATCGCGACCCGCGCCGCAAGCCATGTCAGGACCATCATCGCGAAATCGACCGCCAGCCACGGCCGCAGCCTTTCGGTATCGGCCATGTCGAAGGGCAGATGATACAGCGCCAGACCGTCGAGACTTCCGGGCGTGGCGAAAATCACGAGCGCCACGACGTTGTTGAACAGATGCACGGCGATGGCCGGACCAAGGGTTCCGGCGCGCGCCGTGAGATCGGCCATGAGAACACCGAAGACCCCTGCCCACAGCACCACCAGGAGGGTATTGTCCCCGGCCTCGGCCGGCGTGTAGTGCCCGGAAGCGAACAGCAGCGAAGGAACCAGGGCCCAGACCAGGGGGCTCCTGAACCGCGCGGCAAGCCCCTGCTGAAGATAGCCGCGAAACAGGATTTCCTCGGCCGAGGTCTGGATGAACACCGCCAGCAGCGACAGCGGCAGCAGCAGCAGCCAGCGCGACAGGGGCAGATTGGGACGCAGGGGTTCGCCGAAATCATAGGGCGGCAGCACCAGAACCACCGCGCCCAGCAGGCCGAGCAGGCGCAACACCCGCCAGAACTGCCGCACCGCCAGCGGCAAAGGCCCGATGATGCCCAGCGGATCGCGACGCTGCAGGACGCGGGCGGCCACGAAGGTGCCGAAGGTCAGGAACGCGAATCCGGCCAGCAGCACCAGCATCGGGCCGGGGCGGCGGCCGGAGCGCATCTCGGCCAGGCGAAATTCCGGCCATGCGGCGGCCAGAACCGCCTGCAGCGCCGAGTTGAAGAAGATGGCAACCACGGCCACCAGACCGAGGCCGAGGACCAGGCGCCACAGTTCGGGGTGCCTGCGGGCCGGCGCGACCAGTCTTTCATGCGCGGCATAGGCCCCGATCTTCATTCCCGACCCCTCTGCGCCCGGGCAGCATGCCATCCCTCCTGCGGGCAGGCGCCTGTTTCCAAGGACTGTCGAACACATCTGCAACAGTTCCGCGATGCCTGCAAGCCGCCCGGCGCGCCCGGCCGGTCAAGGACAATATTTCGGATCTGGAAACAATTGCCTGTTTATCTGCCCTCGCAGCATTCGCTAAAATGGCGGCAAATCAGGACCAGCCCCGGTCGGGGGGCGACGAGGGAAACCATGGGCAGGATCACGGATCGGCTTTTTCACGCGGGCGCGTTGCGCCGCTGGCGCCGGGCTGCCCGGAATGCGAGAACCGCGGATCTGGTGCTGTTGCGCGAGCAGCGCAGCCGCGCCCGGCAGTTGCGCACCCATCTCGACCACCTGATCCACGTGGCCGAGAGCCGGCTGGCACTCCCGCGCGAGGGCAATTCCTCGTTTCCCAGGCCGCATGGAACCGACTGGGCATGGCGGCCCGAACTGTGGCGCGGTCCGCTTCCGGTTCCGGGGATCAGCTCGGTCCCCAGCAGGTCGAAGCTGGGGGACGAGGTGACCATGTTCCACGACTGCGAGTTTTCCGAACTGACGCTTCGGCAGGTGCGGAACACCCGCGAAAAGGATCTGGCCGCATACGGGTTGCGGATGGACGTCTTCAAGTTCGACGGGTCCTTCCTGTCGCTGGTGATCGACCTGCCCCCCGAGGCCGCCCACGGCATGACCCGCGATCACCTGATGCGCGTGGAAACGATCGTGGAGACGGAAAAGCCGCTGGAAATCTTCGCGCGGCTGAACATCCGGCACGGCCCCAATACCGAACAGATCGTGCGCGAACTGCCGTTGAAGGAACAGGACGTCGTGGTCGAATTCGACCTGGCCTATTCGCGCATGAACGAAAAACGGATCGAAAAGATCTGGCTGGACCTGATTTTCGAAGCCCCGGACATGAACCAGGTGACGATTCGCGACATCACCTTTTCGCGCCACCGTCGCGCCGCATTCTAGGAGGCCATCCATGAGCAAGCTGAAGCTGACCAAGATCCGGCTGCGCAACGGCGTGTGGGAGGGGCGGATCTATGGCGCCGACCTCAACGGCATGCCTCCGCCGGTCGGGGTCCGCTATCTGGACGAGCCGCTCGAAGACGTGCAGCTGACCGAGAACCTGGAAGATTCGTGCTGGGACCTGACCATCCCGGTTCCGAAACGGGCGCTGGCCGACGGCGTGCACACGATCCTGGTCTTCGACGAAAACGACGGCGAGAAGCTGGGCGATTTCTGCCTGATCGCGGGAGAGGCGCTTTCCGACGACCTGCGGGCCGAGGTGGACCTGCTGCGGGCCGAACTGGACATGCTCAAGCGCGCCTTCCGCCGCCACTGCCTCGAGACGATGTAGGGGCCCCGCATCCGCATAATAAAAGGCGGAGGCGCCGCCGGCACCTCCGCCATTTTCCGCCGCACCGCTGCCGAGGCGCGGTTCCACCTCTTCACTCGGCCGCCGAACGCAGCGCCGCAAGTCCGCGAAGAATGTCGATCGCATAGGCCAGCTGGTAGTCGCGGTTGCGCAGCTCCGCCGAGGCCTCGGCCTGTGCGCGCTCTTCCTCGATCTGGCGGATCTCGTCCTCGGTCAGGCTGTCGTTGTTCAGACGCCCGCGCAGGGTCGCCTCGGAGCGGGCCGGGCGCTTTTTCTTCGCCTCTTCCGTATCGTCCCTGGGCGGCTGCTGTTCCACGATGATGTCGGGCGAGATGCCCAGCGCCTGGATCGACCTTCCCGACGGGGTGTAGTAGCGGGCCGTGGTCAGGCGCATCGCGCCGCCCCCCCGCATCGGCATCACCGTCTGCACCGACCCCTTGCCGAAACTCTTGGTTCCCACCACGATCGCCCGGCGGTGGTCCTTCAATGCGCCGGTCACGATCTCCGAGGCCGAGGCCGAGCCGCCATTGATCAGCACCACGATCGGCTTGCCCTGCGCCAGATCTCCGGGGGTTGCATTGAACCGCTCGCCATCCTCCGGGTTGCGCCCGCGGGTCGAGACGATCTCTCCTTTTTCGAGAAAGTCGTCGGCAACCTTGATCGCCTGGTTCAGAAGCCCGCCGGGATTGTTGCGCAGATCCAGGACGAAGCCGTCGATCTTGTCCATGCCGCCGGCGGCCTCGACTTCCCTTTTCAGCCCGTCCACGAGGTTCGGCTGGGTCTGCTCGTTGAAGGTGGAGATGCGCAGGACCACCGCCCGCCCCTCGGTCCGGGCGCGCACGGCGGTCAGCTTGATGGTGTCGCGGATGATGGACACGTCGAACGGTTCGTCCACCCCCTTGCGCACCACCGTGATGACGATTTCCGACCCGACCGGGCCCCGCATCAGGTCCACCGCCTCGTCCAGCGTCAGACCCAGAAGGCTTTCGCCATCCACATGGGTGATGAAGTCGCCCGCCTGGATGCCGGCTTCGGCCGCGGGCGTCCCGTCCATGGGAGAGACGACCTTGACGAAGCCGTCTTCCTGCGTGACCTCGATCCCCAGCCCACCGAATTCGCCCCGCGTCTGGACCCGCATGGCCTCGGCCGCCTCGGGGGGCAGATAGCTCGAATGCGGATCGAGCGAGGTCAGCATCCCGTTGATCGCCGCCTCGATCAGCTTCTTGTCATCGACCTTTTCCACGTACTGGGCGCGGATACGCTCGAAGATGTCTCCGAACAGGTCGAGCTGCTCGTAGACGCTGGCGTTCTGCTTGGCCTCCTTGGCAACAAGCGGCCCTGCCACCTGCGCCGTCGCGATGATGCCGGCCAGCGTGCCGCTCAACGCCGCAATCACGAATTTTCTCATTCTTGTGTCATCCATCCTTGTCGGTGCGAAACCACGTCTCCGGGTCAACCGGGCGGTTATCTTCCCTTACCTCAATATAAAGCGTCTCCGAAAGGTCTTCGCCAGTGCCATCACCGGTTGGTGAAAGAAGGGCGCCGATTTCGGGCCCCTCCCCGCCCATCAACCCAACCGGCGTGCCTTCGGGAATCACCTGTCCGGCTTCGCCATACACTTCGCGCAGCCCCGAGAGAACCACCAGCATGTCCGGCTGAAGCTCGAGTATCACCACGTTGCCCAAATCCAGCAACGGCCCCAGATACCGGATCGTCGCCGCCGCGGGCGTGGTCACCAGCGCCCGCGGACGGGTTGCCACGATCAGGCCGGGGCGTTTGACCCCGGCTGCATCCGCCTCGCCCGCCCGGCGCAGAACCACCCCCCGCACCGGCAGGGGCAGCTTTCCCTTCAGGTCGCCGATATCCGCGGCCGAGGCGGCAATCTCGCCGTCGGCGATCTGCGACAGGCCCGAGGCAAACCCGTCCAGCGTCTCGGTCGAGGCGATCAGGATCGCGGTGCGCACCGGATCCTCGGTGAAGCGGCGCGGCAGGTCGGTGCGGTCGGCAATCGCCTTGCTCAGCTCGGCCCGCGCCTTCTGGATACCGGCCAGACCGGCCTCGAGCCGGGCCGCCGCCTTCTGCTGCAGCATCCGCAGGGTCTTCACCTCTTCCAGGTCGCGGCGCAGCTTCTCGGCGCGCGCTTTCAGCGCCGGCGTCACCTCGGCCAGCATCATCGCCGCCCGCGCGCTGCCCAACGGTCCGGCGGGATGCACCAGAAGCACCGGCGGCGGCGCGAATTCGATGGTCTGCAACACCCCCAGAAGCTGGGCGATCTCTTCCTCGCGCGCCTTGAACTGGCGCTCCAGCCGGGTTTCGCGGATCGAGACCCGGCGCAGCCCCTCGCGCATGGCGGCAAGACCGGCCTCGTAGGCGCGTATGGTTTCGCTCAGGGCCTTGACCCGGTCGGCGGCCTTCTGCGCCTGCTCGAGGGACCGGGTCGCCTGTTCCAGCTGCCTTGCCGCGGCAAGCGCCGCCTCGGCCGGGTCGGCGGTCTGGGCATGGGCCGCGCCCGCCCAGATCGCAATCCCGGCAATCGCGGCGCGCAGCATCATGCGATCAGACTCTCCCCGGTCATCTCGGGCGGCTTGGGCAGGCCCATCAGCTGCAGGATGGTCGGCGCCAGGTCGGCCAGCCGCCCGTTGCGCAGCCGCGCGCCTTCGGGGCCGCCGACAAGGATCACCGGCACCGGGTTGGTGGTATGGGCGGTATGCGGGCCGCCGGTTTCCGGGTCGATCATGGTTTCGCAATTGCCGTGATCGGCGGTGACGATCATCGCTCCGCCCACGGCCTCCAGCGCGGCGACGGCGCGGGTCAGCCCGCGGTCCACCGCCTCGCAGGCGCGGATCGCGGCATCCAGGTCGCCCGTATGGCCGACCATGTCGGGGTTGGCGTAATTGACCACGATCAGGTCATACCCCTTTTCGATCGCCGCGACAAAATGTTCCGTTACCTCGTCCGCCGACATCTCGGGTTTCAGGTCGTAGGTCGCCACCCTGGGCGAGGGCGCCATGTAGCGGTCTTCGCCCGGCTCGGGCCGTTCCTTGCCCCCGTTGAAGAAGAAGGTGACATGGGGGTATTTTTCGGTTTCCGCCAGATGGAACTGCCGCAGCCCGTGCCTTGCCACCCATTCGGCCAGCGTGTTCACGATCGCCTGCTTGGGATACATGGTGGTCATGTATTCGTTGTGCTGGTCGGAATACTCGGCCATGCCCATCAGAGCCGCCAGTTTCGGCCGCGGGCCGGTTTCGAAATCGGCAAATTGCGGATCGCCGATGGCGGCAAGGATCTCGCGCACCCGGTCGGCGCGGAAATTGAGGCAGAACAGCCCGTCGCCGTCGCGGATCCCGCCGTAATCCCCGATCACCGTCGGCTGAATGAATTCGTCCGTCTCGCCCCGCGCCCAGGCCTCGGCCACGGCGGCGGCGGCGCTTTCGGCCGGCAGCCCCCGGGCGTGGACGACGGCGGCAAAGGCCTGTTCGACCCGGTCCCAGCGCCGGTCGCGGTCCATGGCATAATAGCGCCCGATGACCGTGCCGATCCGCGCGCCGGCGGGCTTGCGGGCCTCAAGCGCGGCAACATGGGCATCCGCCGATTTCGGCGGCACGTCGCGCCCGTCGGTGATGACGTGGAAAACCACCTCGATGCCGGCGCGAGCGATCTCGTCCGCCGCAGCCAGCATGTGATCGATATGGGCATGTACCCCGCCATCCGAGGTCAGCCCCAGCAGATGTGCCGTCCCGCCGCTGCGCTTCAGCCGGTCGATGAAGTCGCGCAGCGCCGGGTTGGAGAAGAAACTGCCGTCCTCGATGGCCAGGTCGATCTGGCCCAGGTCCATGGCCACCACCCGGCCGGCGCCGATATTGGTGTGGCCGACCTCGGAATTGCCCATCTGCCCGCTGGGCAGACCGACATCGCGGCCATGGGTGACCAGCGTCGCGTGCGGCCCCCGCGCCATGAGCGCGTCAAAGGTGGGGGTGGCGGCAAGACGGGGCGCGTTCGCCCGCGTGCTTTCGGAAATGCCCCAGCCATCCAGGATGCACAGAACGACGGGCTTGGGAATGGACATGCGCGGGCCTCCGGTCGGATTATCAGACGCCTTCTAGCGCCTTGGCGGGGAAGGTTGAACCGCCTTTCGCGCGCCCTTGTGCGCCTTTGCGGCCGCCAATGCCCGGTTCGGCGCCTCTCCGCCCACCCCGGCGACCTGAACGGAGACCGGATCGGCACCCGGCGTCAACAGGTGCCGAAGCAGGGCCACCGGATGCGCCCGAAGGCTCAGCCGCATGGCGACATGATCTTCCACCACCTCTTCGCCAAGGCTCATCCGCGGCAGATGCGCGGAGGGTTCGCGGATCACCTCGCCTTCCATGTCGCCGGCAAAGAGCGGCAACGGCCGGCCCCGGCCGATGGCCCTGGCCTGCCACATCGCCTCGCGCCGGTTCAGGCCGAGACTGGCGAACACGTCCGCCTCGGCCAGACGCACGATCACCGCGGGGGCGATCCCGGCCCGGCGCCAGACATCCTCGACCCTGCGATAGCCGTTGCCGCGCGCCGCCGCGATCCAGACGGCATCCTCTTCGCGCAGACCCCGGATCTGGCGAAACCCCAGCCGCAGCGCCAGCCCGCCCCGCCCGTCGGGTTCCATCACGTTGTCCCAGAAGCTGGCATTGATATCCACGGGGCGCACCTCGACCCCATGCGCGCGGGCATCGCGGACGATCTGGGCGGGCGCATAGAACCCCATCGGCTGACTGTTCAGCAGCGCGCAGGCGAAGATGCCGGGGTGATGGCACTTGATCCAGGCGCTGGCATAGACCAGCAGCGCGAAAGAGGCCGCGTGGCTTTCGGGAAACCCGTAGGAGCCGAACCCCTCGATCTGGGAAAAGCAGCGCGCGGCGAAATCCTCGTCATAGCCGTTGCGCTTCATGCCGCGCATGAACAGCGCGCGGAATTCGCTGACATTCCCGTGCTTCTTGAAGGTCGCCAGCGACCGCCGCAACCGGTCGGCCTGTTCCGGCGTGAACCCGGCGCCGATCATGGCGATCTGCATGGCCTGTTCCTGGAACAGCGGCACCCCCAGGGTCTTGCCCAGCACCTCGCCCAGCGCGTCCGAGGGGAAGGTCACCGCCTCCTCGCCGTTGCGCCGCCGGATAAAGGGATGCACCATGTCGCCCTGAATGGGGCCGGGGCGGATGATCGCCACCTGAATCACCAGGTCATAGAAGTTGCGCGGCCGCATCCGGGGCAGAAAGTTCATCTGCGCCCGGCTTTCCACCTGGAAGACGCCCACCGTATCGGCCCTGCACAGCATGTCGTAAACCGCCCGGTCCTCGGGCGGCAGGGTGGCCAGGGTCCAGTCCGCCCCGTGATGGGCGCGGATCAGCTCGAACGCCTTGCGGATGCAGGTGAGCATGCCCAGGGACAGCACGTCCACCTTGAGGATGCCCAGCGCGGCGATGTCGTCCTTGTCCCAGCAGATGACGGTGCGCCCCTCCATCGTCGCGTTCTCGATCGGGATCAGCTCGTCCAGGCGCCCCTCGGTGATCACGAACCCGCCCACGTGCTGGGACAGGTGGCGGGGAAAACCGATGATTTCCTCCACCAGCGCCAGGGTCTGGCGCAACCGCCGGTCCCCGGGATCGAGGCCGATTTCGCGCAGCCGGTCGTCGGTCAGCGCGCCGCCGCTGCCCCACCCCCACAGCTGCGAGGCAAGCGCGGCAAGCGTATCCTCGGCCAGCCCCATGGCGCGGCCGACCTCGCGGATCGCGCGCTTGCCGCGATAATGAATCACGGTGGCGCACAGCCCCGCCCGGTGGCGGCCGTAGCGGTCATAGATGTGCCGGATCACCTCTTCGCGGCGTTCGTGTTCGAAATCCACGTCGATGTCGGGCGGTTCGTTGCGGGCCTCGGAGACGAAGCGCTCGAACACCATCGCCCCGACCTCGGGCGAGACGGAGGTGATGCCCAGGCAGTAGCAGACCACCGAATTGGCCGCCGAGCCTCTCCCCTGGCAGAGGATGCCGCGGGAGCGGGCGAAATCCACA
>JALTNO010000186.1 GCA_027000645.1 Paracoccaceae bacterium
GTGGTCAGCCTGCCCGGGGGCGCGGGCGACGTGAGAGCGGGGCTTGCAGCATGCGCCCGGGCCAAGTATGAGCAGGACCGAGGGTGATTAGCTCAGTTGGTAGAGCGCTTCGTTTACACCGAAGATGTCGGGAGTTCGAATCTCTCATCACCCACCATTCACACGGATTGTTCCGTGCAATCAGTTCATTGCGGGATGATCTTCAGGTCCTGCCGGGCGCCGCCACCCTCAGCGCCAGCGCAGCCCGTGGGTCCTGAGGATGCGCTGTGCGCGGCCGGGATAGTCGGTGATGATCCCGTCAACGCCGGCCGCGATGGCGCGTTCGAACTCTTCGGGGCTGTTCACCGTCCAGGTATTGACCACCAGCCCCAGATCCTGCGCCAGCGCCACCTCGTCGGGGTCGAGATCGCCGATATGGGGCGACCAGAAGCTGCCGCCCAGATCCGCCACTAGCCGGGGCAGCGACCCGCCCGCATCCTCGAGCGTGGCACCGGCCATCCAGGGCGAGCCGGGATAGATGTTGGCCCGTGCCATGGCGCCGTCCCGATTGCGACGGGTAAGGTGCGAGCGCGGCAGGTCGGGCGCCAGCCTCGCCGCATGGGCCAGCACCCGCCAGTCGAAGCTTTGCAGGATCGAGCGGTTCTCCAGGCCGGCCTCTTCGATCACCCGGACGGTGGCTTCGGCCAGTTGCTCGGGCGGGGGGGTGAGGCCCTCGGTCTCGGGGTCGCTCTTGACCTCGATGTTCAGCCAGATGCTTGAGAACCGCGGCTGGTGCGCCATTTCGGCCACCGCCGCCAGGGTCGGCACCACCGCACCTTCCAGCTCGGCCTGGTCGGGGTAGAGCGCGCCATAGTCCGAACCGGGCCGCAGCGCACCGATATCGTAGCTTTGCAGTTCGGCCAGGGTCAGTTCGCAAATCAGTGGCCCTTCCTCTTCCAGCCACTGGCCCCCCTTGCGCGAGGAGGCCGCCATCAGGCGCGGGTTGTGGGTGACCACGGGCACGCCGTCGGCGGTCAGCAGCACGTCCAGCTCGACCGCGTTGATGCCCAGATCCAGCGCGAAGATCAGCCCCTGCAGCGTGTTTTCGGGCAGGATGCCGCGGGCGCCGCGATGGCCGTGCAGGCGGATCACGCCGGGGGCGCGCCGCATCGGTGCCAGCGGATCGTGGGACATGGCTCAGCCCTCCAGCCGCTTTCCGCTGTCGCGGTCGAAGATGTGCAGCGCCTCGCCCGCGGCGGTGAAGGCGATCTCGTCTCCGGTGGCGATCTGGCGCACCCCGTCGAGGCTGGCGGTCAGCTCGGTCCGCGTTCCCGCCAGCGTGCCATGGACCAGCGTGTTGGCGCCAAGCTGTTCCAGCACGTCCACGCGCAGCACGATCGGTCCGTCGGGGTCCGCGACCAGGTGCTCGGGCCGGATGCCCAGTGTCACCGGACCGCGCGACGCCGTATCGCAGGCCAGCGTGGCGCCGCCCTCGAGCCGCAGCCGCCCGCCTTCGGCCTGTGCCGGCAGGAAGTTCATCGCCGGGCTGCCGATGAACCCGGCCACGAAAAGCGAGGCCGGGCGGCTGTAAAGCTCGATCGGGGTGCCGAACTGTTCCACGTAGCCGGCGTTGAGCACCATAAGCCGGTCGCCCAGGGTCATGGCCTCGACCTGGTCATGGGTGACGAAGATCGAGGTGACGCCCAGCCGGCGCTGCAGCTTGCGGATTTCCAGCCGCATCTGCACCCGCAGCTTGGCGTCGAGATTGGACAGCGGTTCGTCGAACAGGAACACCTGCGGGTCGCGGACGATGGCCCGCCCCATGGCCACGCGCTGGCGCTGCCCGCCCGACAGCTGGCGCGGCTTGCGGTCCAGGTAATCCCCGATTTCGAGGATCTCGGCGGCCTCGCGCACACGGCGATCGATCTCGGATTTCGGCAGGCGGCGGATCTTCAGCCCGTAGGCCATGTTCTCGCGCACGCTCATGTGCGGGTAGAGCGCGTAGTTCTGGAACACCATGGCGATGTCCCGCTGGGCGGGTTCGAGATTGTTCACCACCCGCTCGCCGATGCGCACCACGCCCGAGGTGATCGTTTCAAGCCCCGCGATCATGCGCAGCAGCGTGGACTTGCCGCAGCCCGAGGGGCCGACCACGACGATGAACTCGCCATCCTCGATATGGCCGTCCACATGGTGCAGCACCTCGGTTTCGCCGTAGGACTTGGTCAGGTTCTCAAGGGTGATCGACGCCATCGATGGGGCCTTTTCATTTCTCGGTTTCCGTCAGCCCTTTGACAAAGAGCCTCTGCATGGTGATGACCACGATGATCGGCGGCAGCATGGCCAGCAGAGCGGTCATCATGATGATGTTCCATTCCGGCGTCTGTTCGGCGGCCTCCAGCATCTGCTTGATCGAGATGACGATGGTCGTCATCGAGGTATCGGTGGTGATCAGCAGCGGCCACAGATACTGGTTCCAGCCATAGATGAACAGGATCACGAACAGCGCCGCGATGTTGGTGCGGCTCAGCGGCACGAGGATGTCCCAGAAGAATCTGAGCGGCCCCGCGCCATCCACGCGGGCGCTTTCCAGCATCTCGTCGGGGATGGTCAGGAACACCTGCCGGAACATGAAGGTCGCCGTGGCCGAGGCGATGAGCGGCACCGTCAGCCCCCAGTAGCTGTTGAGCATCCCCAGGTCGGCCACCACCTCGAATGTGGGCAGGATCCGCACCTCCACCGGCAGCATCAGGGTGATGAAGATCATCCAGAAGAATCCCATGCGGAAGGGAAACCGGAAATAGACGATGGCAAAGGCCGAGATGATCGAGATGGCGATCTTGCCCGTGGCGATCATCAGCGCCATGACGAGACTGTTGAGCAGCATCCGCCAGACCGGGGCGATCTCGGTTCCCGATAGGCCCGAACCCAGCAGCGTATCGATGAAGTTGCGCCAGAAATGCCCGCCCGGGAGCAGCGGCAGCGGCGTCTGTGTCATGCGCAGCGCATCATGGCTGGCGGCGACAAAGGTGATCCAGATCGGAAGCGCCACGATGGCGATGCCCAGGATCAGCACCGCATGGGTGAGGATGTCCAGCCAGCGGCGGTTTTCGACCATCAGTATTCCACCCTCTTTTCGATATAGCGGAACTGTACCACCGTCATCCCGATCACCAGGATCATCAGGATCACCGACTGCGCCGCCGAGCCGCCCAGGTCGAGCCCCACGAACCCGTCATTGTAGACCTTGTAGACGAGGATCGTGGTGGCGTTCGCGGGCCCGCCCTGGGTGACCGCGTGAATGATGCCGAAGGTGTCGAAGAACGCGTAGATTGCGTTGATCACCAGCAGAAAGAACGTGGTGGGGGAGATCAGCGGAAAGATGATGTCGCGGAACCGGCGGAACGGCCCGGCCCCGTCGATCGCCGCCGCCTCGATCACCGAGCGGGGGATGGACTGCATCGCGGCCAGGTAGAACAGGAAGTTGTAGGCGACCTGTTTCCAGGCGGCGGCCATGATGACCAGCAGCATCGCCTGGTTGCCGCTGAGATAGTGGTTCCACTTCACCCCGGCGAATCCGAGGAAATAGGGAAAGATCCCCAGCGTCGGGTTGAACATGAACACCCACAGCGCCCCGGCCAGCACCGGCGCCACCGCATAGGGCCAGATCAGCAGCGTGCGATAGGCGGTGGCTCCGCGCACCACCCGGTCGGCGAAGGCGGCCAGCACCAGGGCGAAGCTCATCGACAGCCCCGCCACCGCCGCCGAGAAGAAGATGGTGCGGCCGAAACTCTGCAGGTAGATCGGATCGTCGATCAGCGCCGCGAAGTTCTCCAGCCAGACGAATTCGGTGGACAGGCCGAAGGCGTCTTCCAGAAGGAAGGACTGATAGATCGCCTGGCTTGCCGGCCAGATGAAGAAGACCAGCGTGATCGCCACCTGGGGCGCGACCAGCAGATAGGGCAGCACGCCCGGCGGAAAGTGAACGCGTTTGATCATGCTCGTCTTGCCCCGTCGGGTCGGTTCCGGCGCCCGCCCGGCAAGGGGCGGGTGCCGGATGCGGGGCCGCGGGCGGCCCCGATCGGTTCTCGGGCGCCTATTTCACCGAACGCTCGAATTTGCGCAACAGCGCATTGCCGCGCGATACCGCGTCGTCCATGGCCTGGCGGGCGGTCTTCTGCCCGGACCACAGCGCCTCCATCTCTTCGTTGATGACGTCGCGGATCTGCACGAAATTGCCAAAGCGCAGCCCCTTCGAGTTCGGCGTCGGCGTGTTCAGGCTGAGCTGCTTGATCGCCGTGTCGGTGCCGGGGTTGCTTTCGTAGAAGCCCTGCGACTTGGACAGTTCATAGGCGGCGGTGGTGATCGGCACATAGCCGGTTTCCTGGTGCCACCAGGCCTGCACCTCGGGGGTCGAGAGGTATTTCAGGAACTTGGCCACGCCCTGGTATTCTTCCTTCGACTTGCCGGCCAGCACCCACAGCGTCGCCCCGCCGATGATCGAGTTCTGCGGCTTGTCGGCCACGGCCGTGTCCAGCGGCAGCATGGTCTGGCCGAAGTTGAACTTGGCCTGTTTCTTGATCCCGCCGTAATAGGCCGACGAATTCATCCACATGCCGCATTCGCCATTGGTGAACATCGGCAGCGAATCGCCCCGGCGCCCGCCATAGACGAAGAGGTTGCCTTCCTGCATGTCGGCGACCGCCTGCAGGCGGTTGACCACGGCGTCGTTGTTGAAGGTCAGCTCGGTATCGAAACCGGCAAAACCGTTTTCCCTGGTGCCGATGGGCAGGTTGTGCCAGGCCGAGTAGTTCTCGATCATCACCCAGGACTGCCAGCCGAAGGAAAAGCCGCATTTCATGCCGTTATCGACCAGTTTCTGCGCGGTTTCCTTCATCTCGTCCCAGGTCGCGGGCACCTTGGCCCCGGC
>JALTNO010000187.1 GCA_027000645.1 Paracoccaceae bacterium
CCCACGCCGCGGCCGAACTGCGGCACAAATCGGCCAGGCTTCTGGCCTCGGCCAGCGGCGTGCTCCGCCGCGCCCGGGGCCAGAAGCCTGCCCGATTCGTCCCGCAGTTCGGCCGCGGCATGGGAAAGGGTGCGGCCGCCGCCGCTGACCCGGCCCATCGCCACCACCCGGCCGGCGTCGGCCGAAGCGACATAGTGGATGTTCAGCGACACGGTCACGAGTTGTGGCGCCTGGCCGTCCGGTTCATCCGCCGCCCAGTGCCGGGCGGCAGCAAAGCCCGCCGCCGCATCCAGCAGCATGGCAACGATGCCCCCGTGCAGGCTGCCGACCCGGTTGATGTGACGCGCATCCAGATCCAGCGTGACCCGGGCACCGCCATCGGGCGCGGCCATGTCCACGGCATAGCCCACCATCTCCTGCGCGCCGCTGTCGATGGGCCGCGCCCCCTGTTCAGGCAGCCGAGAGTTCAATGAATCGCTCCAGGTGCCAGTCGGTGTCGCCGAAACGGTGATCGGCCATGATGATGCGCCTGGCGAAATGGGCCAGGTCGTATTCCTGCGTCATGCCGATGCCGCCATGCATCTGGATCGATTCTTCGGCCACCAGCCGCCCGGCGCGCCCGATCAGGTTGCGCGCCGCCGAGATCTGGCGGTCGCGTTCGTCGGCCGGCGCATCGAGCTGGCCTGCCGCGTTGATGACGGCCGAGCGGGCCTGCTCCAGCTCGATCAGCAAATCGGCAAAGCGGTGCTGAAGCGCCTGAAAGCTGCCGATCGGCCGGCCGAACTGGTGGCGGGTCAGCAGGTATTCGCGGGTCAGCTCCACGGCGGTTTCCATCGCCCCCAGCGTCTCGGCCGCAAGCGCCACATTGGCCCGCGCCAGCGCCCTGCGCAGCGCCGCAAGGCCTTCCCCCGCCGCGCCCAGCCGGGCCGAGGCCGGAACCCGCACGCCTTCCAGCGTCACTTCGGCCGCGCGCCCGCCCGAGATCAGCGGATAGCCGCGCAGCGTCAGCCCCTTCGACCCGGGCGGCACCAGGAAGAGCGAAATGCCGCCCGGGTCGTCCACCGCGCCGCTTTCGCGGGCGGAGACGATCAGGTGCCCGGCAGCCTCGGCATTCACCACCACCGCCTTGGCACCCGTCAGCACCACCGCATCGCCTTCCGCGGTGGCGGTGGTGGCCACGCGTTCCATGTCATAACGGCTGCCCGGTTCGTAATGAGCCAGCGCCAGGTGCAGGCGGCCCTCGATCACCTCGGCCAGCAGCGCCCGCTGCCGTTCGTCGCCCAGCGCGGCCAGCAGTCCGCCGCCAAGAACCGCAGTGTCGAGGAAGGGTTCGACCACGCCGGCGCGGCCCAGCTCTTCGAACACCACGGCGATGTCGAAGCCCTCGCCGCCATAGCCGCCATCGGGTTCGGAAAACAGCGCGCCGATCACGCCCAGATCGGCCAGGGCGGACCAGATTTCGGCGCTCATGCCCTCGGGGGCGGCCATGATCGCATTGCGGGTGGCGCTGTCGTAGCGGTCCGACAGGAAGCGCCGCAGCGTGTCCTGCAGCATCCGGCGTTCTTCGGTCAGTTCGAAGTTCATCGGCCCCCTCCCAGTTTCACCTTGGCGATGATGTTGCGCTGGATCTCGTTCGAACCGCCGAAGATCGACAGCTTGCGGTTGTTGAAATACTGCGCCGCCACCGGGCCGGCATCTTCGGGGCCGATGGGCGGCTCGTTGACGCCCTCGAGCCCCTCGGACGGGAAGGGCAGCGCGTAGGGACCGGCGGCGCGGCGGGCGAGGTCATTGATTTCCTGCCGGATCACCGTGCCCTTGATCTTGAGCATCGAACTTTCCACCCCCGGCGCCTGGCCGGCGGCGGCCTGGCTGACAATGCGCAGATTGGTGGTCGCCATCGCCATCAGGTCGATTTCCACCTGCGCCAGACGGGCGGCGAAATGGGGGTTTTCCAGCAGCGGCTGCCCCTTGTGCATCTCGGCCCGCGCCATGCGCCGCACCATCGCCAGCCCGGCGCGGGAAAAGCCCACCCCGGCGATGCCGGTGCGCTCATGCATCAGCAGGTACTTGGCATAGGTCCAGCCCCTGTTCTCTTCCCCGACAAGGTTTTCCACCGGCACCTTCACATTGTCGAAGAAGACCTCGTTCACCTCATGCGTGCCGTCCAGAAGGATGATCGGACGGATCTCGACGCCGGGGCTGTCCATGTCGATCAGCAGGAACGAGATCCCTTCCTGCGGCTTGGCGTCGGGGTCGGTGCGCACGAGGCAGAAGATCCTGTTGGCGAAATGGCCCAGCGTGGTCCACGTCTTCTGGCCGTTGACGATGTAGTGGTCGCCCTCGCGCACCGCGCGGGTCCTGAGCGAGGCGAGATCCGAGCCCGCGCCCGGCTCGGAATAGCCCTGGCACCACCAGTCCTCGCCCGACAGGATCCGGGGCAGGTAGCGTTCGCACTGTTCGCGGGTGCCGTATTTCATCAGCACCGGCCCCAGCATGGTCAGGCCGAAGGGCACCACGCGCGGGGCGTCGGCCATGGCGCATTCTTCCTCGAAGATGTGCCGCTGCACCGCGTTCCATTCGCAGCCGCCCCATTCCTTCGGCCATGTCGGCGCCAGCCAGCCGCGCGCATTCAGCGCCGCATGCCAGCCCTCCATGTCCGCCTTTGTCAGCTGCCCGTGGCCGCGCACCTTGGCGCGGATGTCGTCGGTCAGGGTTTCATCGAGAAAGGCCCGCACCTCGTCGCGGAAGGCCAGTTCCTCGGGCGTATAGTTCAGATCCATGAATCCTCTCCTTCTCCGGCCCCGCGCACGGGCAGGCGCCGGGATGTTCCGGCCCTGCCCCTTCGGCGTACACGCTCAGAATATCTCGAACAGCCCGGCCGCGCCCATGCCGCCGCCGATGCACATGGTCACCACGCCCAGCTTCGCCCCCCGGCGGCGCCCCTCCAGCAGCAGGTGGCCCACCATCCGCGTCCCCGACATGCCGAAGGGGTGGCCGATGGCGATCGAGCCGCCGTTGACGTTGTACTTCTCGGGGTCGATGCCCAGCCGGTCGCGGCAGTAGAGGCATTGCGAGGCGAAGGCCTCGTTCAGCTCCCACAGGTCGATGTCGTCGATCTTCAGCCCGTGGCGCTCCAGCAGGCGGGGGACGGCAAAGACCGGGCCGATCCCCATCTCGTCCGGCTCGCAGCCGGCGACGGCGAAGCCGCGGAAGGCGCCCAGCGGTTCGAGATTGCGCCGCTCGGCCTCCTTCGCATCCATCACCACCACGGAGGCCGCGCCGTCGGAGAGCTGGCTGGCATTGCCGGCGGTGATGTAGTTGCCGGGCCCGCGCACCGGCTCAAGCGCCGCCAGCCCCTCAAGCGTGGTACCCGGGCGGTTGCACTCGTCCCGATCGACCGTCACCTCGCGCTGCGAAACCTCGCCGGTTTCGCGGTCCTTGACCGCCATGGTCGTCGTCATCGGCACGATTTCATCGGCGAACTTGCCCGCAACCTGGGCCGCCGCGATGCGCTGCTGGGACTGGAGCGCATATTCGTCCTGGTATTCGCGGCTGACGCCGTAGCGTTCGGCCACGATGTCGGCGGTCTCGATCATCGCCATGTAGATGGCGGGCTTGTGCTCCTCGATCCAGGGTTCCTTGACCGTTTTCGTTTCCGGCTGAACGAGGCTGATACTCTCGACGCCGCCGGCCACCATCGGCCCGGCGCCTTCGGCAGTGATGGCATTGGCAGCAAGCGCCACCGTCTGCAGCCCCGAGGAGCAGAAGCGGTTGACGGTCATGCCGCTGGCGGTGATCGGCAGGCCCGCGCGAATGGCGATCTGGCGGGCGATGTTCTGGCCGGTGGCTCCTTCGGGAAAGCCGCAGCCGATCACGCAATCCTCGATCTCGGCGGGGTCGATGCCGGCGCGCTCGACCGCCGAGCACACCACATGCCCGCCCATCGTGGCGCCATGGGTGAGGTTGAACGATCCCCGGAAGGACTTGGCCAGCCCGGTGCGGGCGGTAGAGACGATGACAGCCTGTTTCATCACGAATTTTCCCTGTTGAGGTCGTCGAAGGTTTTCCCTTCGGCGACGAGTTGTTCCAGAAGCGGCGCGGGCTGCCAGAAGAAGTCGTCCTCTTTCGCCCATTCCCGGATATCGGCCAGCAGCGCCGGAAGGCCGGTCATGTCCGCCCATTTCATCGGCCCACCGCGCCAGCGCGGAAAGCCGTAGCCGTAAAGCAGCGTCACATCCACGTCCAGCGGGCGGCGCGCGATGCCCTCGCCCACCACGCGGGCGGCCTCGTTCACCATGGCGGCCATGTAGCGGCGCACGATCTCTTCGTCGGTGAAGTCGCGCGGGGTGATGCCCTGCGCGGCGCGGTCGGCCTCGATCAGGGGCATCACCTCGGGGTTGGGTTTGCGGTTTCGCGGACCTTCCGAGTAGTCATAATAGCCCTTGCCGGTCTTCTGGCCGAAATTTCCCGCCTCGCACAGCTTGTCGGCGAAGGTGGCGTCGCGGGCGCGGGGGTCCAGCCCCTCGGCGCGCTTGCGCTTGCGCACCGCCCAGCCGATATCCAGCCCTGCCAGATCGGCCACCGCATAGGGGCCCATGGCAAAGCCGAACGCTTCCAGCGCGTCGTCTATCTGGTAGGGGGTCGCCCCGTCCAGGATCATATGGTCGGCCGCCGTGCGGTAGATGGCCAGGATCCGATTGCCGATGAAGCCGTCGCAGACCCCGGCGCGCACGCAGACCTTGCCCAGCCGCTTGCCCAGGGCAAAGCCGGTGGCCGCCACATCCGGTGCCGTCCTGTCGGCGACCACGACTTCCAGCAGCTTCATCACATGCGCGGGCGAGAAGAA
>JALTNO010000188.1 GCA_027000645.1 Paracoccaceae bacterium
CATCGGGCCGACGGCCCTGACCGCGGGCAACAAGAAGGACATCGTGCTGACAAGGCGCCTTCTGTCGCATCCGGGGCGCGTGGCGATCTATGGCTGGCACCGTGCCAATGGCAGGCCGATCCAGCCGCTCAGCACCGTACATGGCGCGGCGTATGCCGATTACAGCCACGGCGTGCGGCTGGTGAGCACGACTGCCTATGTCGATGGCCGGCCGGTGCCGATCGACCGGATCATGCGCGACCCGCAGCTTGCGGGTATCCTCAGCGGCGAGGGCCCGATCGAGAATACCGCCCGCCTGATGGCGAAACTCTACTGAGGCAGGGTGCCGCGCCATTGCGCGCCCCGCGCGGGTTGCCCCGCGCGGGGTCTTTCATGCCTCCGGCGGGAGTATTTCCGGCGAGATGAAGGTGCCATGGCACGCCTTCGCGCGGGTTCAGTCCAGCGACTTGCAGCAGCGGAATCCGAGATGATAATTCGCGTGGCTGGCATCGCTCATCACCCTTGTGCCGTGCCAGAACGGCGCCCGCCAGCGGCACCAGTCGGGATGCGCGCGGTAGCGGTCGAAGATGAACCAGCTTCCCTTCATCTCGGTCACGCCCAGCTTGCGGCTGCCGCGGCTGGCCATCTGGTCGGGGGCGAGGGGCAGGTTCATGTGCTCGGCGGCATTGCCGTGCTGGTCGTAGACGCCCAGCCTGCTCACGCAGCCGGGGAAGGAGCCGGTGGGATAGGTGTTCGATCCGCAGCGGTTGTAGCCGCCGCCGTTGCAGGTGGGGCTCTTGGTGCTGTTGGCCGCGCACACGCCCTTGCGATAGGCCGGTCCGTAGGCCCAGCTCTTCGTTGCCGCGTATTTCCGGTTGTGAATGGCGCGCATCGCCGCCACCGATCCGGCGCCGAAGGGGTAGTCGGGCGGCTCCAGCGCACCGGCGCAGGCGCCTTCCCATTCATGCGCATCGCACAGCCGCTTGCCCTGCGCGGCGCAGATCTCGGCGGCTTCCTTCGCCTTGACCCAGACCACCGGGTAGGTGCAGGGAATGTCGGGAAACTCGAACTGGTCGATGCAGGCCGTGGCGTCTTCGGGGTCTTGCGTGCGGGGGTCGTAAAGGGGCGCCATGTATTTCGCCCCGCAGATCCGTTCCCAGCGCGGATTGGCGTATCCCTTGCCGCCGCCAGGGGCGCGGGCGCGGCACTCGTCGGGTGTGAGCGGATGGCGCGAGATGGCCGGGTTGCCCTGACCGATGACGGCCGAGCGCGCGAAGATCTCGCGCAGCCGTTTCATCTGCGCCGGGCTCAGCCGGTGCACCGCCTGCAATTGCCGGAACAGGATCTCGTTGGCCTGCTCGCGCGTGGTCTGGGCCATGGCCGGAGCCGCCAGCAGGATCGCCGTCGTCACGGCCAGCGCCTTGAGGATCGGTTTCATCGTGCCGCCTCCCTTCGGGTCATGTAGAAGAAGTCACGGTTGTCGGCGAACCCGATGAACCGCGGCAGGATGGTGCCGCCGCGCAGCTTCTTCTCGATCAGGGCCATGCCGGGCACCATGTGTTCGACATGCCTGCGCCCTCCCTTCCGGACGTAGAGCGCAAGATAGGTGTGTTCCAGCGCGTTCATGTCCAGCAGCATCGCATAGCGGCAGCCATAGGCCTGGAAGGTCCGGGCCATGGCCGAAGGCGTCGCGGTCGAGAAGTAGCCATAGATCAGCCATTCGGTGCCGCCCGAGCGGGCCATGCAGGCGCCGGCGCGCAGGGTGCGCAGTTCCGCCTCGGCCGAACCCGACCAGTTGCCCGGCCCCCAGAGCGTGACGCGCTCGCCCGGCACGCCGAGGCCGGTCTCGGGGTCGGTCTCCAGCAGCGGCACCCCGTTCTGGCGGGCGAAGACGATCCGCGGCAGAAGCGCGTTGTCCGCGTCCGTCCATGTCTTCATCCTGATCGTGCCGTCGGCAAGGCGGAAGAGCGTGGACAGGCCCGGTTGCAGCTTGCTCAGGATCACGCCCTTTTCGATGAACCCGTAATGGTGGCCGTAGTTGTAGGTGGCCATGTCGCCGAACTTGAAGGCGCCGTGGTCGCGTTTGAAGCCGGCGGTGAAGGTGGCGACGGTGCGGTTGGCGATGACCGGGTTGACCATGCCCAGCAGCACCAGTGGATCGGGCCGGTCCACGCCGTCCGGGCCGGGCAGGCCGCGCGGACGCACCGAGGCCGGCGGTCGCGAGGACCAGCCCAGCGACGGGTGGTCGGTTCCCACCGCGTAACCGATGTCGAAGCGCGCCAGATCGAAGGCGACCATGTAGCCGGTGGCCTTCGCCTCGACCGGGTCGAGCCGGTTGGTCCGGCCGGGGCCGCTGAGCACTTCGGGCGCGATGGCGCGTGGCTGGAAGGCGCTGGCATAGACGCCGGGCAGGGCTTCGACCGGGTACCACAGCCCCAGCCCCATGCGGCCGGGCGGGGTGCCTTCCAGCGCGATGTCGAGCAGGGTCGTGATGACGGGGCGGTCCTCGGGCGGCGTCGTTGCCCGCATCGGAGCCGGCCCGGCCGAGGCCGCGTTGCCGGTGGTCGCCAGTTCCCGGCTGGTTTCCAGTTGCGAATCGCGGAAGAAGGTGTCGCGCACGAAGCGCACGATCTCCTCGCCGCCCCAGATGTTGTCGCGCAGGAACTCGGCCGTTGCCTCCAGCGTGGTGCGCGAGCCCCGCACCTTGTTGCGCAGAAACAGCGCGCCGCCGCAGAGCGGCGCATAGGGCAGGGAGGAGGCGCGCGCCCGCGCCAGAGCGGCGTTGCCATCGGCCCAGGGCCGGCAGCGCGCCGTGCCGCCGGCGGATGCGATCATGATGGCCGGGTCGGGACCGGTTTCGAAGGAAACCCTCTGCCGGGCCGGATCGGCGTTTTCGAGGTGGTAGAAATAGGCGCGGGATGTCGGAGACTTGCGGATTTCGAGAAGGAACCACGCGTTGACGGGCGGGTTGAGCGAGACGAAGCGCAGCTGCCGGCCGGTGGCGGCCTCGATGGCGGTGATTTCTTCGCGGAAGGGTTGCAGTTCGAGGATGCTCTTGGCGCGGACGGCCTCGTAGGCCTGCCATTGCCCGGTCAGGTGGTCGGTGGCGCGGACCGGCCCCGCAACCGCCATCGCCAGCCCGGCAAGGGCCGCGATCGGTGTCGTTTTCGTCGCTTTCCTCGTGCTGGCCATGTTTTTCCCGCCCGTTTCAGAATACCAGCCGCGCCAGCGCCAGCGCGCCCTTCTTCCACGGCACCCGGTGGGTGACGCCGGAGGCCTGCGAAATGCTGTCGTGGTTGGCCACGTACCAGTCATAGTTTCGGATCAGGGCCTCTTCGTTGGAGTATTCCGGCGCGAATCCCAGGCGCCGGGTGATCTTGTCGATGCTGACGAAACTGTCCTTGCCCGCCGTTTCGTAGACCCATTTGTAAAGCGGCGACAGATGCAGCGTCTCGAGCGCGCGCAGCGTCCAGATGGCCGGGGCCGCCGGCAGAGCGACCACCCGCTTGCCGTGGCCGGCCCGGTCCAGCACCGCCTGGAAGCTTTCGCGCAGCGTGCCGAAGCGGGCCGCGCCGACGTTGAAGGTGTCGTTCACCGCCGCTGCCTCGCGCGTGGCGCACAGGTGGACGGCCTGGCAAAGATCCTCAACGTCCAGCAGCTGGTAGAGGTTGTTGCCCGAACCCAGCACCGGGAAGTTGTGGCCGCCATAGGCGAAATCGTAGAGCAGTTCGAACACGCCCAGCCGTTCGGGGCCGATGAAGGATTTGGGACGCAGCACCGGCACGCACATGCCGCGGCCGCGGAACTCGGCGCAGATGGCCTCGGCCCGCACCTTGGCCTTGCCATAGGGGCCGACGCCGATCAGCGGGTCTTCCTCCACCAGCGGATGGTGATCGGGAATGCCATAGACCGCCGTGCTGGAGGTGTGGATGAACCGCGACACGCCATGCTTTTCGGCGCTGGCCAGAAGGGCCCGCGTGCCCTCGGTGATCGACGAGGTGATCTCCTCCGGCGCGGCC
Organism: Paracoccaceae bacterium; assembly: GCA_027000645.1. Taxonomy (GTDB): domain Bacteria; phylum Pseudomonadota; class Alphaproteobacteria; order Rhodobacterales; family Rhodobacteraceae; genus Jhaorihella. Next base: position 3,999 of record JALTNO010000188.1, read on the forward strand.
AGCGGCAGCGCGGCGGCGCAATGCACCACCACGTCGATGCCGTCGAAGGCCGCATCGTGCAGCGCGGTGTCGCGAATATCGCCGGTGATGACGCGTATCCGGTCGGCCTCGGGGTAGTCGAAGGGCGCCAGGTCGAGGCTGGTGACGGCATGGCCGCGTGCCAGCAGATGGCGGATCAGGTTGATCCCCATGAACCCGGCCCCGCCGGTGACGAGAAATTTCATGCTGGTCATGGCTCTGCCCGTCCTGCTGTTCCAGACAATATGGGGACTCGGCGCCTTCGGACACCATTGTTTGCGGGAATTATGCACCGAGGCGCGGCAGCGGTGAATGACATGCGTCAACCGGCCCGTGCCCCGCGCCGCGCCGATGCGCCGTTGCGGCGGGCGGCGGGCCGGATTGCCTGCCGCCCGCGGCGCGGTCGCACTTGCCATGCCCGGCCTGCTCTGCCCACAGTAGGGACATGAACGAGAGGCAGACACCGGAGCCGGGACAGGCGGAGGCCGAGGATGAGGCCGGCCGGGGGGCCGGTCGGAGGGCAGCAGGGGCCGGGGACCGGGCGGTGCCGCTGGTGATCGACCTGGACGGGACGCTTCTGCGTACCGACCTTCTGCATGAAAGCTTCTGGGCGGCGATGGGGCGGGACGCGCCTGCCGCCCTGATCGCCGCCGCGACCGGCTGGACCCGTCCCGCGCGGCTCAAGCGGCGCCTGCGCGAGATCGCCGCGCCCGAAGCCGAGCTGCTGCCCGTCAACGACGAGGTTGCGGCACTGATGCAGGCGGCGCTGGACGCGGGGCGTCCGGTGCATCTTGCCTCGGCCGCCGACCAGGCGCTGGTCGAGGCGGT
>JALTNO010000189.1 GCA_027000645.1 Paracoccaceae bacterium
GCCCGCTCCACCCCCTTGAGAAACCGCATCCGCCGTGCCTTTCGCCTTTTGCGCCTCTCTACCAACCACCCGCCGCACCGGCAAGGCGGGCCGCAAGGGCCGCCCGCAACATTCCGCTTGCCGTAATGCTTCCCCCGCTTTACCTATTTCCCCATGAGCGCACCTCTGATCGACCCGTTCGCCCGCCCGATCTCGTATCTGCGCGTATCGGTCACCGACCGGTGCGACTTCCGGTGCGTCTACTGCATGTCGGAAAACATGACCTTCCTGCCCAAGAAGGAACTTCTCACGCTCGAGGAACTCGACCGGCTGTGCTCGACCTTCATCCGCATGGGAGTTGAGAAGCTGCGGATCACCGGGGGCGAACCGCTGGTCCGGCGCGGCATCCTCACCTTCTTCCGGTCCATGAGCCGCCACCTCGACAGCGGCGCGCTGAAGGAACTGACGCTGACCACCAACGGCTCGCAGCTGGGCAGGTTCGCCGATGATCTCTTTGCCGCCGGCGTGCGTCGGGTGAACATCTCGCTCGACACGCTGGACGAGGACAAGTTCGCCCGCGTCACCCGCTGGGGGCGGCTGAAACAGGTTCTGAACGGGGTGGACGCGGCGCAACGGGCCGGGCTGCGGGTCAAGATCAACACCGTGGCGCTCAAGGGCTTCAACGAGGACGAGCTGCCGCGCATCACCGAATGGTGCGCCGAACGCGACATGGACCTGACCTGGATCGAGGTCATGCCCATGGGCGAGGACATCGACAGCACCGCCCGCATCGGCCAGTTCTGGTCGCTCGGGGACGTGCGCGCCACCTATGAACGCGCCTACACGGTCACCGACCTGGCCGAGCGCTCGGGCGGCCCGGCGCGCTATGTGCGGCTTGAGGAAACCGGGCAGAAGATCGGCTTCATCACCCCGCTGAGCCACAATTTCTGCGAAAGCTGCAACCGCGTACGGCTGACCTGCACGGGCGAACTCTACATGTGCCTCGGGCAGGAGGACGTGGCCGATCTGCGGGCGCCGCTGCGCGAGACCCCCGACGACGACGCACCGCTCGAGGCCGCCATCCGTGCCGCCATAGCGCGCAAGCCCAGGGGGCATGATTTCGACTATTCGCGCCAGCGCCCGGGCGGGCAGGTGGCCGGACAGATGCCCCGGCACATGAGCCACACGGGCGGCTGACATGGCCGCAGCCGGCGGCGGCCCGACGCCGCTTTTCCGCCTCTATCGCGCGGCAAGCATCCTGCTGGTGCCTCTGGCCTGGGCGGTGGTGTCGCGCAAGCTGCGCCGGCACGGCGTGGCGGTGGAGCGGATGCACGAGCGGCTGGGACATGCCAGCCTGCCGCACCCGGGCGGGCCGGTGGTGTGGTTCCATGCCGCCTCTGTCGGCGAAAGTCTCTCGGTGCTGGCGCTGATCCGGCGTCTGGGCGAAATGCTGCCGGAGGCCGAATTCCTCATCACCTCGGGCACGCCCACTTCGGCCGAACTGGTGGCGGCCCGCCTGCCGCCGCGCAGCCGCCACCAGTTCGCCCCGCTCGACGCGCCGGGCCCGGTGGGGCGGTTTCTCGACCACTGGCGCCCGACGGCCGGGATCTTCGTCGAAAGCGAAATCTGGCCCAACATGCTGGTGATGGCGCGGGCACGCGGGGCGCGGCTGGCGCTGGTGAATGCGCGCCTGTCGGCTGCTTCCGTCCGCGGCTGGCGCCGCCACCCCGATACCGCCCGCTTCCTGCTGGAGCGGTTCGACCTGCTCGTGGCCCGCGACAAGGCCAGCGCGAGCGACCTGCTCTCGATGGGGGCCGATCCCGCACGGGTGGAGATCGGAGGCGATCTCAAGGCCGCCGCCACCCCCCCGCCGGTGGACGCCGCCGCGCTGGCCGAGATCCGCGCCCGGCTGGCGGACCGCCCGGTCTGGGTGGCAAGCTCCACCCATCCCGGCGAGGAGGAGATCGTGCTGGCCGCCCATGCCCGGCTGCTGCGCGACCGGCCCGATCTGCTCCTGGTGCTGGTGCCGCGCCACCCCGAGCGCGGGGACGAGGTGGAACGGATCGTCCGCGCCGCAGGCCTGCCTCTTGCCCGGCGCAGCCGCGGGGAGTTGCCCGGCCCGGACAGCCAGGTCTATCTGACCGACACGCTGGGCGAGACGGGCACATGGTACGTGCTGTCGCCGATCGTGTTCCTGGGCGCCACGCTGGTGCCGAAGGGCGGCCACAACCCCTATGAGCCGGCAATGGCCGGTTGCGCGATCATGGCCGGCCCGCATCGCGACAATGCCGCCGATGCCTATGCCGGGCTGGAGCGCGCCGGCGGGCTGGCGACGGTGACGGATGCCGCCGACATCGCCGGACAGGTGGCGCGGTGGCTGGACGACCGGGACGCGCCGGAGGCGGTGCGCCGCGCCGCCGGCGATCACGTGCGGGCGCTGGACGCGGCCCTCGACAAGGTTGCCGGGCGGCTGATCGACGCGCTGGAGCTTGCCCGTGGCTGAGCTCTTCGTCACCAATTTCAACCCCCGCTTCACCGGCGTCTCGGCCACGGCCGCCAACGTGGTGCGCCAGCAGGTGGGGGCATTCGACCTGCGCCTGGTTGGGCGCCCCCTGCCCGGCTGCCCCGAGCCGATCACGCCGCGCGCGGCCCGGGCGCTGTCACGCACCCCTCCGCCCGGGCGCCCCTTTGCCATCTGGCATGTGCGCCGCAACCCGGAGATGCGCGCCGCGCTCTGGGCGCGCGACGTGCTGGGCCTGCCCGTGCGCATCGTCTTCACCTCGGCCGCCCAGCGGCGGCACTCGGCCTTTCCCCGCTGGCTGATCTCGCGCATGGACGCGGTGATCGCCACCACCGAGCGAGCGGCAGATTTCGTCCCCCATGTCCGCGCGGTGGTCCCGCACGGGGTGGATACGGACATTTTCACCCCCGCCGCCGACCGCGCCGCCGAATGGGCCGCGCTGGGGTTCGGAGGTAGAATCGGACTTGCCACCATCGGCCGCATCCGCCCCGAAAAAGGCACCGACCTGTTCGTCGAGGCGATGCTGCGCCTTCTGCCAGATCTGCCCGGCGCGGTGGCGCTGGTGGTAGGCCGGGCCGCGCGCGAGCACCAGAAATTCGACCTCGAACTCAAGGACCGGGTGCAGCGGGCGGGGATGATCGACCGCATCCGCTTTGTCGGTGAGATCCCCGCCGCGCGCCTGCCGGCGCTGATGCGGGCGCTGTCGCTGGTGGTGCAGCTTCCGCGCTATGAAGGCTATGGCATGGTGCCGCTGGAGGGCATGGCCTCGGGCGTGCCCTTCGTCGCCTCGGATGCCGGGCACTACCGGGATTTTTCGGATGCCGGGCGCTGCGGGCTGGTGGTCCCGCGCGAGGCGCCGGCCGCCGCGGCCGAGGCCGCCCGCGCCATCCTTTCCGATCCCGGCCGCCATGCGGCCATGGGCCGGACCGCCTGCGAAACCGCCCGGCAGAAATTCAGCGCCGCCACTGAAGCCGCCGGGATCGCACGGGTCTATGACGCGCTCTGGCAAGGTGCTGCGCGCTGACCGGCGCGGGGCAGGACGTGGCGGGAAGCGGGCTCTCGCGCAGATGTGACCGGGCGGGTGCTGTCATCATGCCCGCCCGCCGCATAGAATCGGGTGGGAACGAAACCAACAGGGCAGACACGCATGACACGGAACCTGACGAGAGGGGCGACGCTTACGGTGACGCTCGTCGCCACGCTGGCAACGGCCTCGGCCGCCCTGGCCGAAGCCCATGGCAACAAGTGGGTGCACAGCCGCGAATTCCAGGGCGAAATCTACGTGATGTATTACAATCACATGGCCCTCTACACCTATGACGAAGACGAGCCGGGCAAATCCAACTGCACCGGCGAATGTGCCGAGAAATGGCCGCCGGCGGTGCTGGACCCCGGCACGCCGCTGGGCGAGAGCTATTCCCTGATCGAACGCGAGGACGGAAGCATGCAGGCCGCCTTCCGCGGCCGGCCGCTATACCTGTGGAGCGGCGATTCCCGTCCCGGCGACCGGGGCGGCGACGGGCTGGGCGGAAAATGGCGGCTGGCCCGGCCCTGAGCATTCCCGCTTTGCAGGCAAGGGGGGCGTTGCCCCCCTCGGCCCTGCGGGCCTCACCCCCCAGGATATTTGAAGCCAGAAAAAGAACGTGACGGCTGCGCCGGCCGGGTGGTCGGTCAGTTGGCGGGCATCCGGCTTTCGACGATTTCCGCCCACCACGAGCAGCCTGCCGGGATCGTCTCGTCATTGAAGTCGTATTCCGGGTGGTGGACCATTGCCGTGTCGCCGTTGCCAACGAGGATGTAGGCGCCGGGGCGTTCTTCCAGCATGAAGGCGAAATCCTCGCCGCCCATGACCAGCGGTGCCTCGTCGCATTGGCCCGAGACCTTGCGCGCCACTTCGGCGGCGAACTCGGTCTGTTCGGGGCTGTTGACCATCACCGGGTAGCCGCGCGTGTATTCGACCTTCGCCGAGCCGCCGAAGGTGGCCGCAACCCCGGTGCAGATCTCGCGGATCCGGGTTTCGGCGAGGTCGCGCATGGCGTTGCTCATGGTGCGCACGGTGCCGCGCAGATGCACGCGCTGGGGGATCACGTTGAAGGCGGTGGAGGAGGTCTCGAACGAGGTCACCGAGACCACCACCTGATCCACCGGGTCGGCGTTGCGGCTGGCGATGGTCTGCAGCGCCAGCACCGCCTGCGCCGCCATCACCGTGGTATCCACCGTCTCCTGCGGCTTGGCCGCGTGGCCGCCCTTGCCCTCGAAGTCGATCTCGAAGACGTCGGTGGCGGCGAAGAAGGCGCCGGGGCGGATGGCGAAGCTGCCC
>JALTNO010000190.1 GCA_027000645.1 Paracoccaceae bacterium
AGTCGGACAGGGCCTTGAGCGCCGGGAAGGACGGGGTGGAGCTGATCCCGGCCATGGGGTTCTGAGGCCCGATGACATGGCAGCGGCCGCAATTCTTCAGCGCCAGCCGCGCGCCGCGCGCCGCATTCCCGACGAATACCGGGCCGGTTTCGACCTTCTCCGTGGAAACCTGCGCCGAGTAGAGCGGCTTGCCCCCCGGCGGGAAGCTTTCGATGGTGCGTTTGCCGATATCCGAAACCATCCATTCGGCAAAGCGTTTCTGCCGCGGTTCGTCCCCGCTGCGCAGGTAGTAGAGAGTGTCGGTATCGGCAAAGACCGGTTGTCCGGGCGGCTCGGTGGCCAGGACCATCGGCCCGGCTTCGTCCGGCACCACGCGGATTCCGGTTTTCAGCGAGAACCGCGGCAGGATGTATTTCAGCAGGCCGCTGCGCATCACCGCCTCGGGGGCGGCCAGGCCCAGCGCCTCCTGTCCCGCTGCGGGGCTGGCGATCAGCAGCAGGCTCAGGCAAAAGGACATCAGGCGCATGCGCCCAGCCTAGAAGCGGCGGGCGGCACGCGTCAACAATGACGGCGAACGGGAGAGAACGGCCATGAGCGACGATTTCAACATGTCGATACGCAAGTTCCTGAAACAGGTGGGGGTGACCGGCCAGCAGGCCATCGAGGAGGCGTTGCGCAAGGCGGGCGATGCTGCGGGGCGGGAATACGAGGCGAAGATGGTCCTGACCGTCGAGGGGCTGGATCTGGAGCATGTGGTGACCGGTACGATCAGGAGCGGCGAGGAATGATCACGCGCGAGGCGGTTCTCGAGGAACTGAAGAAGGTCGCCGACCCCAGGGGCGGCGGCGACATCGTGTCCACCGGGCTGGTCAAGGGCATGTCGGTAGAGGACGGGGTGGTGCGCTTCGTGCTCGAGATCGACCCGAAGGATCGAGAGATCATGGAGCCCGCCCGGGCCGAGGCCGAGGCGCTGGTCGCGGCGATGCCGGGGGTGAGCAAGGCCACCGCCATGCTGACGGCGCATGTGGCCGCGCCGCCGGACCTGAAGGGGCAGCAGGCCGCCCGGGCCGCGCGGCAGGGGCCGCAGAGGGTGCCGGGGGTGAAGCACATCATCGCCATCGCCTCGGGCAAGGGCGGGGTGGGCAAGTCCACCGTGGCCGCCAACCTCGCCTGCGCGCTGGCCGCCGAGGGCCGGCGCGTGGGGCTTCTGGATGCCGATGTCTACGGCCCCAGCCAGCCGCGGATGCTGGGGGTTTCCGGCCGCCCGGCCAGCCCGGACGGAAAGACGGTGCTGCCGCTGCGCAATCACGGGGTCACGCTGATGTCCATGGGGCTGATGGCCAATGACGACCAAGCGGTGATCTGGCGCGGGCCGATGCTCATGGGGGCGCTGCAGCAGATGATGACCCAGGTGCAGTGGGGCGAGCTGGACGTGCTGATCGTGGACCTGCCGCCGGGCACCGGCGACGTGCAGCTGACTCTGGGGCAGAAATTCGTGATCGACGGGTCGATCATCGTCTCGACCCCGCAGGACGTGGCACTGATCGACGCGCGCAAGGGCGTGGACATGTTCCGGCGCATGAACGTGCCGATCCTGGGCATGATCGAGAACATGTCCACCCATGTCTGCTCCAATTGCGGGCACGAGGAACATCTCTTCGGCCATGGCGGCGTGGCGGCCGAGGCCGAGAAGCTGGGCGTTCCGCTGCTGGCCGAGGTGCCGCTGCATCTCGACATCCGCATGGCAGGAGATTCGGGGGCGCCGGTGGTGGTCAGCCAGCCCGACAGCCCGCAGGCGGCCGCTTTCCGCAAGGTGGCCCGGGCGCTGATCGAACAGGGGGTGGCATGAGCGGGGCCCAGCCCCCCTCGTTCCCGCCACTTCTGCGCGGCGAGGCGGTCGCGGGGGCGATCGACCCGTTCGACCGCGCCCGGGCGCTGGCCGCGCTTGGCTGCGATGGCGGGACGGTGGTTCACAATGTCCAGGCCGACCGTCTGCGCGCGGCCTTCGTCTTCGCCCCCGAGGTGGCGCTCGAGGACGCCATGGTCATGCTGCCGGTCTGCGGAGTGGGGTTTCAGAACGCGCTTGGCGCGCTGGCCCCGCCCGAGGTGGCGGTGCACCTGACATGGGAGGGCGGCATCAAGGTGAATGGCGCCGGCTGCGGCCGGCTGCGCGCCTCGGCCTCGACCCGGGCGGTGGGCGAGGTTCCCGACTGGCTGGTGGTGGGGATCGAGATTCCGATCCTGCTGACCGGCGGCGCGACGGGGGCGGGAAACGAGGCCGGACCGGAGGACGGGGCCGAGCCGGGGCTGACCCCGGAGGCGACGGCGCTGTGGGAAGAGGGCTGCGCCGAGGTCGAGCCGACGCAGCTGCTCGAGGCCTGGGCCCGGCATGTTCTGGTCTGGATCAACCGCTGGAGCGAGGAGGGCAACGCCCCGCTGCATGCCGAGTGGATGGGGCTGGTCGAAGGGGTCGGAGAGACGGTCGCCCGCGCGGGACTCAGCGGAACCTTCGTTGGCGTGGATGAACGGTTCGGGATGCTCATCCGCGACCGGGAGACGACTCATCTGGTGCCGCTGAGCACCCTTTTGGAGGAGGTGCCATGAACCTTGCCCGCGCGGTCCATCTGGACGAAAGCGACATGATGGTGTTCGACCGCCCCGCCCGCACCGGCGAATGGTGCATCTCGGGCGGGTTTGCCTTTTCCGACTGGACCGAGGACGACCTGTCCGGCAAGGCGCGGCAGGCCTTTGCCAATGGCTGGCTGGGGCTGGAGAGTTTCGGCCGGGTGACTTTCGTGGCGGTCACGCGGGTCGAGCCGGACGAGATCGCCGCGCTGGAACGCGCGCTTGCGCGGCATTTCGTGGAGGCGTGGGGCGCGCCTTCGGAAGAGGCGGCGCTGCCGGTGGCGCGCGCCGAAATCGCCCATATGGTCGATCTGTGCGAAGGGCACGCGCCGAACACGCTGCTGAGCGTGGCGCGGGAACTGGCGCCTGACGGGGTGCGGGAAAGTTTCAGCGTGATCGAGACGCGCGAGGCCCGGATCGGGCAGTTCGCGGTGCACGGATCACCCGATCCGGAGCCCGACCCGTAACCGCGGCGCCCCCTGCGGGCGCAGGTCTTGCGGCACTTCGTGCCGTCTCGGGGCTCTGCCCCGAACCCCGGGATATTTCCGGCCAGAAAAAGACCGGGACGGTGCGCGGCGCTGGTCAGGGCGCGCGGAAATGCTTGCTGAGCTTGAGGCCCTGGCCCTGGTAGTTCGAGGCGATGCCGGCGCCGTAAAGCCGGGTCGGCACCTCGCTCATGCGTTCATAGACCAGCCGGCCCACCACCTGCCCGTGTTCGAGGACGAAGGGGGCCTCGTGGCAGCGTACTTCCAACACTCCGCGCGCGCCGGTGCCGCCGGCGGGTCCATGGCCGAAGCCGGGATCGAAGAAGCCCGCGTAGTGGACGCGGAACTCGCCCACCATGGCCAGGTAGGGGGCCATTTCGGCGGCGTATTGCGGGGGGATGTGCACGGCTTCGCGGCTGACGAGGATGTAGAAGGCGCCCGGGTCGAGAATGATCCGGCCGTCGGTGGTGCGCAGCTCTTCCCAGTAGTCGGCGGGGTCGTAATGGCCGATGCGATCGAGGTCGATCACTCCCGTATGGGGCTTGGCCCGGTAGCCGACCAGGTCGGTATCGGCCGGGCGCAGATCGACCGAGAAGCCCAGGCCGTTCTCGATCACCGCAGGCCCGTCCACCAGCGGCGTGCGGGCGTGCAGGGCGGCCAGTTCCGCATCGCTCAGCACCGCCGATCCGCGGCGAAAGCGGACCTGGTTCAGCCGCATTCCCGGCCGGACGAGGACGGAGAAGCTGCGCGGGCAGATCTCGGCGTAGAGCGATCCGTGATAGCCCGCGGCGATGCGGTCGAACTCGGTCCCCTCATCGGTGATCGTCCGGGTCAGCAGGTCGAGCCGCCCGGTGGAGCTCTTGGCATTGGCCACGGCGGAAAGATCCTCGGGCAGGGCCAGCCGCTCCATCAGCTCCACCAGATAGACACAGCCCTTTTCCAGCACCGCGCCCTCCGAGATGTCGATGCGGTGCATCTCGAACTCCGCCAGCCGGTCGCGGACGCGGCAGCCCCGGCCGGCAAGGAACGAGGCGCGGATGCGCCAGGCCACATGGCCCAGCCGCAGGTCGAGGCTGGCCGGCTGGACCTGCGCCGGCAGGATGGGCGGGTCGGCGGCGATCCGGCCGCCTTCGATCATGGCTTCGATCTGGTGGTCGGGGCATATGCCGGTGGTGCCGGTCACGGGCGTCTCTCCGGTTCGATCTGTCGCGGAATCGGAGCCGGGGCAGGGGCCGGCGACGGGCGACCGCGGGATTGGAAACTGGGGAACTGGAAACTGGTCGGGCTAGCAGGACTTGAACCTGCGACCTTCCGTCCCCCAGACGGACGCGCTACCAGGCTGCGCCATAGCCCGACCATGGGCTTTTCATAGCGTTTTTCGGGGCGGGGGCAAGGGGAAATCCTCGCATTTTCCGTTCAGGTCCGACTCGGCCCGGTCCGCCCGGCCAGGCGTTCCGTCCAGGCCCGCAATTCCCGGGCGACGGGGGCAAGCGCCGCCGCCTGTTCGGCGCTCAGAGGGCCGATCCGGGCAAGCCGCGCGAGCCGGCCCTCGGCGCAGGCAATATCCTCCTCGGCGGGGGGATCGGGCGGAAGCGGCGGCGCGGGGGTGTCGAACTCCATGCCGGTCTGCGCCCTGGCGGCCGGCTTGTTCCGGGGGCGGGGTGAGG
>JALTNO010000191.1 GCA_027000645.1 Paracoccaceae bacterium
TCCTTCCACTTCTTCTTGATCTCGATCTGGCGCGCGGCCGAATCGGCGAAGTCGATCTTCGCCAGAACCGTGCTGATGTCGGCGGGCAGCCCGGCCTTGACCGCAGCCTCGGGCGGTTTCACCCCGGGCACCGTCACCAGCGCCTTGAAGCTGCCGTAGAGCGAGATCGCCTCGGGCGACATGGTCCAGTCGAGGAAGCGTTTGGCATCCTCCTTGTTGTCCGAACTCTTCATCAGCCCCGAAGCCTCGAGCTCATAGCCCACGCCGCCTTCGGGGAAGACCATGGCCAGCGGATAGCCGGACTCGATGGATTTCAGCGCGGTGAAGGCCAGCGAGATGCCCACCGTGTATTCGCCCGCCCGCGCGGCCTTGCAGGGCTTGGAGCCCGACGAGGTATATTGCGCCATGTTCGGGTCGATGCGCTGCAGCTGGGCCCAGCCTTCCTCTTCGCCCAGCGACTGCAGCACCGCGATCACGTGCAGATAGCCGGTGCCCGACGAGTTCGGATCGGGCATCAGCACCTCGCCCTTGAAGGCGGGGTTTTCGAGATCCTTCCAGCTTTTCGGCATCGGCAGGTTCTTCTGCTTGAGCCGCTCGGTGTTGACGCAGAAGGCGCCCATGTAGCCGGTGGGCGCGAACCAGCGGCCCTGCGGGTCGCGGAAGGCGGAATCGAGCACCTCCGAGCCCTTGGCCTGATAGGGCTCCAGCATCTCCAGGATCCGCGGATCCATCATCGCCGTGACCGCCCAGCCCCAGATCACGTCGGCCTGCGGATTGCCGGCCTCGGCCAGAAGCCGCGCGCCCAGCTTGCCCGTGGACAGGCGCAGCACGTTGATCTCGATATCCGGCATCGCCTTGTTGGCGGCGGCGATGTAGTCGGCGATCTCCTCTTCCTCCAGCGCGGTATAGACCGTGATCGATCCGGCCGACACCATGCCGGCCATCGACCACGCCATGATCGCCGCCGCCGTGTTCCTGACCCAGTTCTTCATCGTCTTCCTCCATGTTGTGACGCGGCCCCCTTCGGTGGCGGGGGCGCCCCTGTTCCGGGCGGGTTCGGTTCTTCTCGTATTCCCCGCAGGCCTCTGCCCGGCGGGCCGGGCAATGAGGATAATTGTGCAGTTTTGCATTTTTTTGCTTTTTGTCTAACGATTTTTGGTGCATGCGCATTGGTATCCATCTGGAAGGATCGCAGAGACAGGGCGGGGGATTCCCCATGGAAGAGCGCAAAAAGGCATTGCACATGAACGAGTTGGCGGAATTTTCCGTGGCGCTGGCGCGCTCGGCCGCGCCCGAGGCCATGTCCTGGTTCCGCCGCCCCATGACCGTCGAGAGCAAGCCCGACCTTTCTCCGGTCACCATTGCCGACAGGCGGATGGAGGCCGCGATTCGGGCGCGCATCAATCGCCGCTGGCCCGATCACGGCATATTCGGCGAAGAGCACGGGCAGGAAAATCTCGACCGGGAAAACATCTGGGTGGTGGACCCCATCGACGGCACCCGCAGCTTCATCACCGGGATGCCCACCTTCGGGACACTGATCGCGCATCTCGTCGGCGGGCGGCCCGTGGTCGGGGTCGTCTTCATGCCCGCCCTGGACGAGTGCTGGGTCGGGGTCAGGGGGCGGCCGACGCGGTTCAACGATGCGCCCTGCCGCACCAGCGGCTGTGCCCGGCTGCGCGATGCCCGCCTTTACGCCACCTCGCCCGACATGTTCGACGAAGCCGGCCGGGCCGCTTTCGAGCGGGTCAGCGCGGAGGCGCTGATGCGCCGCTTTGGCGGTGACTGCTACGCCTACGGGCTGCTGGCGGCGGGCCATGTGGACGCGGTGGTGGAGATGGGCCTGCACCCCTACGACTACCTGGCGCTGGTGCCGGTGATCGAAGGCGCGGGCGGGGTCATTACCGACTGGCGGGGGGCGCCGCTGGGGCTGGAGTCGTCGGGTCACGTGGTGGCCGCGGCCAGTCCGGCGCTGCATGAGGAGATTCTTGCTCTTGTGGACCGGTCCCCGGCATAGGGCATGTCGCGTCTGATCACATCCTCCCTGCCAGGGGCGCTCGCGACCCGGGCATGCGCCCGCCCGCCCCATGGCGGGCGCATGCCCTCCGGCCGTCAGCCAGCTGAAACCACTCGGACGCGACAGCCCCGGGCCGAAAGTCCGCCGGCGCCGGTCCCGGCTTGCGGTCCCGGCCTTGCGGGGTGGAGATGGAAACGGACGCCTGGTAGGCCCGGCAGGACTCGAACCTGCAACCAAAGCGTTATGAGCGCTCTGCTCTGACCATTGAGCTACGGGCCCGCCGCGTCCCTGCGTAGCACGAACCCCGGGCGCGTCAAGTGAGACGTTGCAAGGCGACGCGCAATGGACTAACCCGCCGGCAACCGACAGCCAGAAGGACAGCAAGCCATGACAGCGGGCAAGATGGGCAAGACCGGGATGACCTATGCGCAGGCCGGCGTGGACATCGCGGCCGGGAATGCTCTGGTCGAGCGGATCAAGCCCGCCGCCCGGCGTACCGACCGGCCCGGCGTGACCGGGGGGCTTGGCGGCTTCGGAGCGCTGTTCGACCTGCGCGCGGCGGGGTTTGCCGACCCGGTGCTGGTGGCGGCCACCGACGGGGTAGGGACCAAGCTGCGCATCGCCATCGATACCGGCAATGTCGGCGGCGTGGGCATCGACCTCGTGGCCATGTGCGTCAACGATCTTGTTTGCCAGGGGGCCGAGCCGCTGTTCTTCCTCGATTATTTCGCCACCGGCCGGTTGGACACCGAGGTCGCCGCGCGGATCATCGAAGGCATCGCCGAGGGCTGTGTGCGCTCGGGATGTGCGTTGATCGGGGGCGAAACGGCGGAAATGCCGGGCATGTATCCGCCGGGCGATTTCGACCTTGCCGGTTTCGCCGTTGGCGCGATGGAGCGCGGGCAGGGCCTGCCCGACGGCGTGGCCGAGGGCGACGTGCTGCTGGGGCTGGCCTCGAGCGGGGTGCATTCCAACGGCTATTCGCTGGTGCGGCGGCTGGTCGAACGGGCCGGGCTGGGCTGGGGGGCCGACAGCCCCTTCGGCGGCGGGACGTTGGGCGAGGTGCTGCTGACGCCGACGCGGCTTTATGTCCACCCGGCGCTGGCCGCGATCGGCATGGGCGGAGTTCATGCGCTGGCCCATGTCACCGGCGGCGGGCTGACCGAGAACCTGCCGCGGGTGCTGGGTCCGGGGCTGGGGGCCGAGATCGACCTTGACGCCTGGGATCTGCCCGCGGTGTTCTCGTGGCTGGCCGAGACCGGCAATATCGACGATGCAGAGATGTTGCGCAGCTTCAACTGCGGAATCGGCATGGTCGTGGTCTGCGCCCCCGAGCGGGCCGACGCGCTGGCCTCCGGGCTGGAGGAGGCGGGCGAGGAGGTGGTCCGCATCGGTTCGGTCGTCGCGGGCGAGGGCGTGCGCTACTCGGGCAGCCTGCGGTGAAGAAGCGCGTCGCGATCCTGATCTCGGGCGGGGGCTCGAACATGGTGCGCCTGGTCGAGGACATGGCCGATCCGGCGCATCCGGCGCGTCCGGTTCTGGTGCTGGCCAACGACCCCGCCGCGGGCGGGCTGGAAAAGGCCCGCGCGCTGGGCGTGGCAACGGCGGTGGTGGATCATCGCCCCTTCAAGGGGGACCGGGCGGCCTTCGAGGCGGCGATCCAGGCGGAGCTGGACAGGGTCGAACCCGACATCCTCTGCCTTGCCGGCTTCATGCGGGTGCTGACGGGCGATTTCGTGCGCCGCTGGGAAGGGCGGATGCTGAACATCCACCCCTCGTTGCTGCCGAAATATCGCGGGCTGCATACCCATGCCCGCGCCCTGGAGGCGGGCGAGCGCGAACATGGCTGCACCGTGCACGAGGTCACGGCCGAGCTGGACGACGGGCCCATCCTCGGCCAGGCGCGGGTGCCGGTCGAACCCGGCGACACGCCGCAGACGCTTGCCGCGCGGGTGCTGGCCCGGGAACATCTCCTCTATCCGGCCGTGCTGCGCCGCTTTGCCGTCGGCGACCGCCGGCCGGTGTTCCTGTGAGGTGTTCCTGTGATCCGTTGCGCACCGCGTTCGCGCACCCCGGCCCCGTGGCGAATTCCCGGGTGGCGATTTCCGGGGGGCGATTTGCATTGCCGCGGGCTTCGGCCTATGACTGCGTGACGCACCGGCGGGAATTCGCCGCATGACCAATGTCAGCAACAAGATACCGAATTGAATGATTACCTTGACCACGACGCATCAGCTGCGTGACTTCTGTCAGGCGGCGCGCGCATATCCTTACGTGACCATTGATACCGAGTTCATGCGCGAGCGGAGCTATTTCTCCAAGCTCTGCCTGATCCAGATGGCGGTGCCCGGACGGGACGGGGAAGGCGACGCGGTGCTTGTGGACCCGCTGGCCGGCGATGATCTGTCGCTGGATCCGCTGTACGAGCTGTTTCTGGACGAAAACGTGGTCAAGGTGTTCCACGCCGCCCGGCAGGATCTGGAAATCTTCTGGGTCGATCGCGGGATCTTTCCGAAACCGCTTTTCGATACGCAGGTGGCGGCGATGGTGTGCGGTTTCGGCGAACAGGCGGGCTACGAGACGCTGGTGCGCAAGATCGTGAAGACCTCGCTGGACAAGACCTCGCGCTTTACCGACTGGTCGCGCCGGCCGCTGTCGGATGCCCAGAAGGCCTATGCGCTGGCCGATGTGACGCATCTGCGCCGGATCTACGAATTCCTTGCCGAGAAGCTGGAACAGACCGGGCGCACGCACTGGGT
>JALTNO010000192.1 GCA_027000645.1 Paracoccaceae bacterium
CGGATCATTCCCTTCACCTTCGACGGGACGCGGTACGAGGGGTTCGAGGGCGACACGCTGGCCTCGGCCCTGCTGGCCAACGGCGTGCGGCTGGTGGGGCGGTCCTTCAAGTATCACCGCCCGCGCGGCATCCTGACGGCGGGCAGCGAGGAGCCCAACGCGCTGGTGACCGTGGGCCGCGGCGCGGGGCAGGAGCCGAACCTGCGCGCCACCGTGCAGGAGATCTTCGACGGGCTGGAGGCGTACAGCCAGAACCGGTGGCCATCGCTGGAGTTCGATCTGCTTGCGGTGAACGATCTTGCCGCGCCCTTCCTCGGAGCGGGTTTCTACTACAAGACCTTCATGTGGCCCCGGTCCTTCTGGGAGAAGGTCTATGAACCGCTGATCCGGCGCGCGGCGGGGCTGGGCCGGCTGTCGCGGGATCCCGGTCCGGACCGTTGCGAAAAGGCCTTCGCCTTCTGCGACGTTCTGGTGATCGGGGCGGGGCCGGCCGGGCTCATGGCGGCGCTGACGGCGGGGCGTGCCGGCGCCGACGTGATCCTGGCGGACGAGGATTTCCGCATGGGCGGCAGGCTTCTGGCCGAAACCGGCGAGGTGGACGGCCGCCCCGGCCATGCCTGGGCGGGCGAGGTCCTGGCCGAACTTGCCGCCATGGACAACGTGCGGCTGATGCCGCGGACCTGCGTTTTCGGCGCCTATGACCAGGGCACCTATGGCGCGCTCGAGCGGGTCGGCCGGCACCGGCGTCGGTCGGGGTCCGCCCTGCCGCTGGAATGTTTCTGGCGGATCGTGGCGAAACGCGCGGTGCTGGCGGCGGGTGCGCTGGAGCGGCCGGTGGCGTTTCCCAACAACGATCGCCCCGGGATCATGCTTGCCGGCGCCGTGCGGGCCTATCTGAACCGCTGGGGCGTGGCGCCGGGACAGCGCGTGGCGGTATTCGGCAACAATGACGACGCCCACCGCACGGCGCGCGACCTGCTTGCGGCGGGGGTGCATGTGGCCGGAGTGATCGACAGCCGGCATGATGCGCCCCGATCGCGGGATTTCCAGGTCTGGCGCGGGGCGGTGGTCTGCGACAGCGCCGGCCGCAAGGAGCTGGAGAGCGTCACCATTCGCAGCGCGCGCGGGACCGAGAAGCTGCAGGCCGACTGCCTGGCGATGTCCGGGGGGTGGAACCCGACTGTACATCTGAGCTGCCACATGAACGGCCGCCCCGTCTGGCGGCGCGACATCGCCGCCTTCGTGCCCGCCCCCGGCGCCGTGCCGGGGCTGGAGGCGGCGGGCGCGGCCAATGGCGCCTTTTCCACGGCTGCCTGCCTGCGCGAGGGGGCCAGGGCTGGGGCCCGGGCGGCCGGGGCGCTGGGATACCGCGTGCCGGCAATCGACCTGCCCGAGGCCGAGGACGACCCCTTCCGTATCGCGCCGCTGTGGGCCGTGCCGGGGCGGGGGCGGGCGTGGCTGGATTTCCACAATGACGTGACGGTGAAGGACGTGAAGCTGGCCGCGCAGGAAAATTTCCGCTCGGTCGAGCACATGAAGCGCTATACCACGCAGGGCATGGCCCCCGATCAGGGGAAGAATTCCAACGTCGTCGCGCTGGCGGTTCTGGCCGACGCCACCGGGCGGTCGATCCCCGAGACGGGAACCACCACCTTCCGCCCTCCCTTCAACCCGGTGTCGATCGCGGCGCTGGGCGCGGGCGGCCGGGGCAGGGGATTTGCGCCCGAGCGGCTCACGACCAGCCACGCCGCCAGCACCGAGCGCGCCGCGCCGATGGTCGAGGCCGGGCTGTGGTACCGCCCGAGCCACTTTCCCAGGCCCGGCGAGACCAACTGGCGCCAGTCCTGCGACCGCGAGGTGACGATGGTGCGCCAGTGCGTGGGCGTGTGCGACGTCTCGACGCTGGGCAAGATCGACCTGCAGGGGCCCGATGTCGGGGCGTTTCTTGACTTCGTTTACACCAACACCTTCAGCACGCTGAAGGTCGGGCGGGTGCGCTACGGCCTGATGCTGCGCGAGGACGGCTTCGCGATGGACGACGGCACCACCGCGCGGCTGGGCGAGAACCACTGGCTGATGACCACCACCACCGCGGCGGCTGGCGAGGTGATGCGGCATCTGGAATTCGTTCACCAGGGGCTGCGTCCGGATCTGGACCTGCGCCTTGCCTCGGTGACCGAGCAATGGGCGCAGTTCGCCGTGGCCGGGCCGAAATCGCGCGAGTTGCTGAACGGGCTGCTGGATGCGCCGCTGGACGATGCCACATGGCCCTTCATGGCCTGCGGCACGGTGTCGGTGCTGGGGGTCGAGGGGCGGCTGTTCCGCATATCCTTCTCGGGCGAGCGCGGCTACGAGATCGCTGTGCCGGCGCGCTACGGCGACAGCCTGTTCCGCGAGCTCGCGGCGCGGGCCGAGGCGATGGGCGGCGGGCTTTACGGCATGGAGGCGCTGAACGTCCTGCGGATCGAGAAAGGGTTCATCACCCATGCCGAGATCGACGGGCGCACCACCGCCTTCGACCTCGGGATGGAGCGCATGATGTCGCGGAGCAAGGATTTCATCGGCAGGACCATGTCGCGGCGGCCCGGCCTGACCGATCCCGGCCGTGCGCGGCTGATCGGGCTCAGGCCCGTCGGCGCGATCCGGCAGATCACCGCCGGGGCGCATCTTTTCGGCCGCGGGGACGAGCCGGTGCGCGGCAACGAACAGGGCCATGTGTCCTCGGTCGCCTTCTCGCCGACGCTGGGGCACATGATCGGGCTGGGCTTTCTCCGGCGCGGACCCGAGCGGGTCGGGCAGACCGTGCGGCTGGTCGATCACCTGCGCGGAATCGATACGCTGTGCGAAGTGACGGACCCGGTATTCTTCGACCCGGAGGGAGGGCGCGCCCGTGGCTGAACTGATTGCCGTTTCCCCCTGCAAGGGGCTGCTGCCGCCGGTCATCGGCGGGGTCTCCCTGACCGAGGAGCTGCCCGGCGCGATGACCCTCGTGGCGCCGTTTCGCGGCCGGGAAAGGGCGCTGTCCGAGGCGATGAAGGCCGCCCATGGCATGACCTTTCCGGCGCCGAACCGGGCCACGGGAAAGGCGGGCGCGCGGGCCGTCTGGTTCGGGCGGCAGGCGGCAATGCTGATGGGGCCGGCGCCCGACCCGTCGCTTGGCGTGCACGCGGCGCTTGCCGATCAGTCCGATGCCTGGGCGGTGGTGCGGCTGGAAGGCGAACGCGCCGAGGCGGTGCTGGCCCGGATGGTGCCGGTGGATCTGCGGGCGGGCGTCTTTCGCCGCGGTCACACGGCGCGAACCCTGGTCGGGCACATGCCGGGTTCGGTCACGCGGATCGGGGTGCGGGCCTTCCAGGTCATGGTCTGGCGCTCGATGGCGCGCACCCTCGTGCATGAGCTGAAAACCGCCATGGAAGCCGTGGCCGCGCGCGGTTAAGCTCTCGTCGGAGCAAATCACTGCGGAGAGCGATACCATGAAGCGATTGACAGTTGCCCTTCTGGCCGTTTCGGTGGCCGTCCCCCTTCGCGCGCAGGAAGACGAGAAGGAGCAGGACTGCCGTTATCAGGCCCAGGTGGTCGCGGCGGTGCAGAAGGCCCGGCTGGAGGGCGTGCGCGAACGCGATCTGGTCGATGCCATCGCAAGGACCGATCCCGGCTGGCCGGACCGCTACAACAACGCGATCCCGATTCTTGCCGGCGCGGTCTATCAGCTCAAGAAGCGCGACTTGCGCAAAGTCGACCTGGCCGCGCAGTGGCTGGACATGTGCATGCAGCAGCAATAGAGCGCCTGAGCGGTCTGCTCCCCGTCAGCGCCCGTCCGGCCCCCCCCGGTCGGCCTCCAGTCGGCCTCGGGTCAGCGCCCGGTCAGCCCCTGCCGGCTGTTCCCGTGGGTCGGGCGGCGGTCGGGCAGGCGCAGGCTGGCCACCTGTTCGGCGATCGGCGGGACCGACAGCGGGTGGGTGGTGGCCGCGTGGCGCGAGGGGTCGGTCATCGGCTGCCACGCCCCGTCGCGGTAGACTTCCAGCCCGGAAAAGCCTGCCTTGTAGCCCATTTTCGGGCTGCCGGGCACCCAGTAGCCCAGGTAGACATGGGGAAGGCCGGCCTCGCGCGCGATCTCGACGTGATCGAGGATCATGTAGGTGCCCAGCGAGTCCTGCGGCCGGTCGGGGGTGTAGAAGGAATAGACCATGCTCACCCCGTCCTTCAGCACGTCGGTCAGGCTGACGGCGACCAGCTCGTCGGTATCGGGATCGGTATATTCGATCACCCGGCTGCGGATCGGGGTTTCCTCGATCATGGCGGCGAATTCGAACACGTCCATGTCGGCCATGCCGCCATCGGCGTGGCGCGAATCGAGGTAGCGGCGGAACAGGTCGTACTGCTCCTCGGTCGCCCAGGGCGACGTCGCCCGCCGGGTGATGCGGCGGTTGCGCCTGAGCGTGCGCCTTTGCGTCCGTGACGGGCGGAAGCGGGCGACATTGATCCGCGCCGACAGGCAGGCCGCGCAGTCGGCGCAGGACGGGCGGTAGAGCACGTTCTGCGACCGGCGGAAGCCCTGCAGCGAAAGGCTGTCGTTGAGCTGCTCGGCGCCTTCCCCCTGGAGCGAGGTGAACAGCTTGCGCTCCATCCTGCCCTCCAGATAGGGGCAGGGCTGGGGGGCCGTCACATAGAATTGCGGCGCGATCGGCAGCGTGTGGCGCATGTGGTCTTCCCGTTCGTCACCGGCGACGATAGCAACGCATCCCGCACCCGCCAAGGGGGAATTCGC
>JALTNO010000193.1 GCA_027000645.1 Paracoccaceae bacterium
GATAGGCCACGCGCCGCCCGATCTTGTCAAACTCGATGCCGCAGCGGATCACGTTGCCGTTCGGCGCGGGTTCCGTCTTGTCGAACGGCAGCATCTCCGATTGCAGCAGCTGGCATTGCAGCGGCACCCGCAGGCCATCCTCGGGCCGGCGGGGGCGCAACCTGACGAAGCATTCGCCGGCCACGAACATCTCGCGGGCCACCATCGCCTGCAGCCCGTAGAAGTCGGTCAGCCCGTCGGCATCCGCCTCGTCGGTCCAGGCAAGCCACAGCCGCTGGACACGGTCCCGAAGTTCCCCGTCCTCCAGCAGCGACGAGAGCTTGATCCCGTCGCCCACCAGATTCGCGGCCCAGGCCTCGCAGGCATTGGCGGCATAGCCATTGGTGACCACCAGTTCGCGCGATCTCGCCAACAGACGCGGACCGCCCGAGGCGACCAGCGCGTTGATGTTCTCCAAGGGCGGGTTCCAGCCTCGGAGCCGCCGCTTCGCCATGGCGCCCTCGAGGCGGGCACGCACGCCCTTCGCCCCGCCGGGCTCCCGGCGGCGCAGGGCATCGAACAGGCCCATCGCTCAGAGCCCCTTGTCCGTGGTCACCCGCAGATGCCGGATCACCCGCCGCCCCTCGGCCGCCGCGATCTCGCGCTCCAGCGCCTCGATGGCCCGGTCGATCTCGGCCAGGCTGCGATACTCCAGCGTCTTGCCCTCATAGCTCACCCGTGCCACGCCCGAGGCGCGCGCGGCCTTCAGCGCCTCGCGGCGGGTTTGCAGATCCGTGAGTGTTGGCATCCAATCCCACCCTGCGCCATTGACATATACGCCATTGACACCTAATTGGTGTCATGACCATCGTGACCGTCGTCGAAACACCCGAGTTCCAGCGCCGCGCCCGTGCCATCATGAGCGACGCCGAGCGGATGGAACTGATCGATTACATCGCCCGCAACCCGATGAGCGGGGTGTCGATCGGCGCTGGCATCCGCAAGGCCCGCTTCGCGCGGCCGGGCGGCGGCAAGAGCGGCGGTTACCGCGTGATCCACTTCTTCGCGCCGGACGAGGACATGCCGGTGTTTCTGATCACGGTCTTCGCCAAGAACGAGAAGGCCAATCTGAGCCGGGCCGAGACCGAGGCCGTCAAGGCCCTCGGCAAGGCGCTGGCCGACAGCTACAGGAGGACAAGGCGATGAGCGACGCGTTCAAGAGCATCGAACGGGGGCTGAAGGAAGCCATTGCGCACGCGCATGGGCAGGGCCCTGCCACCGTTCACGAGATCGAGGTGCCCGAGCCGGACGTCCGTGCCATCCGCGCGCGCACCGGTCTGTCGCAGGCGGCGTTTGCCCGCAGCATCGGGGTTGCCAGGGGCACGCTGCTGAACTGGGAGCAGCGCCGTCGCCGCCCCGAAGGCCCGGCACGCGTCCTGCTGGCCCTGATCGACAAGGACCCCCAGATCGTCCAGAAGACCCTGCAAGGCTGATCACCCCATGTAATTCGAGCGCACGGTCCGTCGCCGGCGCGGTGCCGGGCGCGCCGTCTGCTGCTTCAGCGCGCCGGTCGCGGTTTCTGCAGCCCCGACCGCCACCTGCCGCTCCAGCTCCGCCCATTGTGCTTCGCTCCACCGGTCCGCCCCGGCAATCCAGGCGGCGGCGCGGGCATAGACCCGGCAATCGAGCGCCTCGTTGCGCTCGCGCAGCTTCTGCCATTCGAGCCTGGCAAAGCCGCGCTTGTTTTTCACCGTCACCAGCTGTTCGGCGACCAGTTGCTTGAGCCATTCGCTGTCGGACCAGCCGGGCAGATGCACCGTGCCGGGTGGATGCTCTGCGCCGGTCGCGGCTTCTTCGGCCGTTGGCCGGTCCTGGCGCAAGAACCGGTAAGTCTCCGCCTTGAAGGTCGACACCGCCACCGTCCAGAGCCGCGCGCCCCGGCGCAGGCGTTTGCCGGCGATGGTGGCATCCACATAAGTGGGCCCCGTCACCGGTGCCGCCCGGTTGAACCCCTCGACGCCCTTCACAGGGGCGACCTGCGCGAAGCCCACCTGGCGGGCCCAGCCATAGACCGCGCTGGTCTCGTAGCCGGTGTCGATAGCAAGGCGGGCAATGGTCAGATGCGTGCCGCTCGCGTGTTGCCATGTCCGCCCCAGCAGATCGCTCAGCTTCCGCCAGCACTCCGGATCGGCGGGCCCGCCCGCGATCACCACATGATCCACGAGCCAGCTTTCGAGCCCGCGCCCCCAGGCCCAGACATCGACCTCGAGTCGGTCCTTCTGCACATCGGCCCCGGCGGTGAGGAAGAGCCCTCTCTGGGGCACCGTGCCCGCCGGCCAGTCTTCCTTGAGCCCGGCCAGCCGCTGCCAGTCGGGCGCATCCCCCGTCTCCACCCAGGTCTCGCCGAGTGAGGTATTCACGAAGGTCTTCATCGCCTCGTCACCACCGGCGCGGGCCGAGAGAAACGCCTTCACCATCGCCTCGAGCCGCACCCAGGGCGAGTAGATCTCGTTCAGATGGAACCCGGCGATGCCCGCGAAGGGCCGCCGCGCCCGCCATTCGCCCTTGCCGACGGCCGCCCATCTTGTCTGGTCGTCCCACTTCGCCGCGCAGTGGATGCATTCATAGCGCGCGGTCTCGGGGCGGTGTTCGCCGGTGTCCGCCTTGTCCCATCTGACCTGCCCCCAGATCAGCACCTGCGTCTCACCACACTCCGGGCACGGCACCCAGTATTGCCGCTGGTCGCTTTCCTCATAGGCCGTTTCGATCCGGCTTGCCCCCTTGTTGGTGGGCGTCGAGACCAGCACGATCTTGCGGTTCCAGAACGTAACCGTCCGCTTCTTCGCCAGGTTCACCGGATCGCCCTCGGCGCCAGCGCTGAACGGGTAGCGATCAACCTCGTCGCACAGCAGAAGCCGGATCGGCCGGCTCGCGAGCCCCGAGGGGGCATTGGCACCGACAATCGTCAGGTGCCCGCCCGGAAAGCGCTTGTGCAGGATCTTGTTGTTGCCGTCGCGCGACTTCGGATCGGCGATCTTGTCCCTGAGGCACGGCGTGTCGCGGGCCATCGGCGAGAAACGGTCCTTCGACCAGGTCTCGGCGTCCCGCTCGGTCGGCATCACCACCATGATCGGCGCCGGGTCCTGGTCGATGTGGTAGCCGACAGCGTTGTTCAGCATCTCCGTGTTGTGGGTCGGGATCATTGATCGTCCGGCCAGATAAAGCCGGTTCGGGCTGTCGACCTGGAGGCAGCGCACCGGCACGCTGGCGACCCTCTCGACCGCAATGATCCGGCGGCGCTCGGTATCGGTGGTGCGCCGGCCTTCGCGTGACGCAAGCCGCGCCCGCTTGCGCGCGAGCCGGAACACGGGCGTGTCCTCGTAGATCATGAAGGAGAAGCGCGTCGCGGGTTTGCCGAGTTTGCGCACCCCGTCGATCACCACGCTTGGCTGCTTTGCAACGGCGGTAAACTTGATCCCCAGCGTCGCCAGCAACTCGCCAAAGCCCTCGGCCAGACGCGGGTATATCGTGATGAACCCGCAGCGCCCGCATTCGGCGACATAACCATCCGTGTCCATCAGCCCCTGCAGCAGCGCCAGGCGCTGGTCCCGGGAGGCACGCAGATAGGCCGGTGGAATATGCTTGCCCGTGTCCGGTGTCCCGCGCGACTTGATGAGGCCCAGTTCCCGCAGCCGCAGGCTGAAGGGTTTTGCCTCCGGCAGAACCGGGTCGACCAACGCCCCGTGCTTCCACTGTATGCCGAACTGCCGCCCGCATTCGGCGCAGTTGCCCCCCTTGTACCGGCCGACCACGTTCATGTCGTGCCCGCGCCGGCAGATGTGGTCAGGCCAGGGAAAGGTCGGCCTGAGCGTCAGAATGTGCGCAAACCGCTTGTCCTTTGCCTTGACCTCCACCGCCATGCCGCAGCCGCGCAGGTGATCGGCGATTTCGAGATCGTCCTCATGCGTCGTGATCTGCGAGCCATAGCTGTGCCCGTCGCCCAGCCACACGCCGAGCACATAGGGCGGGATCGGCAGGTCGGCCTCGGGCAGTTCCAGCGCCCCCGCCACCGGGATGGCATAGCGATTGCGTCGTTTTGCGCCGTGGTAGTGGACTGTCTCGGCAATCTCCCTGGTTGTCAGAACCATCCGGCGGGTCGTCATCGAACAGGTCCCCCATTGCGCAGCTCGCGCGCACCTCCGTGTCGGACTCCACCGCCCAGAGATGATCGGCATCGGCGATGATCGAACTGCCATCCGAGAACCGGACCCGGTAGCAGGGTTGGTCCATCATCACCCCGGTCGCGGCCGTCACCCGGCAGGGCCGGCCGCGCTCGTCGAAGATCACGTCGCCGACCCTGATCTCGCCCATGGTCGTCCAGCCCGCGGGCGTCGGGATGGGCGTGTCCAGCGCCAGCGCCTTGCCCACCTGCGAACTCGACATGATGACCACGGTCTCGGCGGCGCCGTCCGAGATCGCCTCCATGATCCCACGCTGATACTCGGCCCGCGAGGTGCGCCAGCGCCCCGGTTCCGCGCTCGCCTCGGAACTCAGCCGCCTGTTCGCGTCCGCCCAGTCACTGATCGTCAGCTCCGGAGGCGGGGTCAGCGCCTTCAGGGCCCGGCGCACCGTCCTTTGCAGCACCTTCGTCCCCGGCAGGGTCAGGATCATCGTCGTTTCGCTCAAGTCGCACATCCGTTTCCGCAAGTTCCTCCAGCGCCTCGCGCACGGCGCTGCGCAGGAAATCCCGCACCGCCGCCGGAGAGGCCGCAC
>JALTNO010000194.1 GCA_027000645.1 Paracoccaceae bacterium
TCATCTCGGCGGTGGCGCGGGCAAGCCCTTCGCGCGATTCGCAGGACTGGCGATCCAGCGCGGTGACCGCATCCAGCGCATTTTCGATCCGCTCGCAGATGGCGGTTTCGACATCCTCGGGCCGGGCACCCGGATAGGGCACGGTGATCTCGACCCGGCGGGGATCCTTGCGCGGAAAGGTCTCGCGCAGAAGCTGCGAGCCGACCAGCGCGCCCGAGACCAGCAGCAGGATCATCAGCAGGTTGGCAATGGTCGGGTGCCCGGCGAAGAAGCGGATCATCGTGCCGCCTCCGTCCCGGTGATCTCGGCCATCAGCCGCCGGTCGGGGCGGGGGTCGAGCAGCATCCCCTCGACCATCGGCACGGGGCGGCTGACCACGATGCGGTCGCCGATCTCCACGCCATCGGCAAGTACCGCAAGGCGGTCGCGGAAATACGCCACCGTTACCGGGCGCCAGAGCAGACGTCCATCATCGCCGACCAGAGCCACCCGCCCGTCATGCAGGGCGCTGCGAGGCACCGCGATGGCCGGATCGGCGCGCCCCTCGAGCACCCCTTCGACGAACATGCCGCGGGTCAGCGGCGGGCGAATGCCCAGCCGTGCATCGGCGTAAGGATCCTCGACCCTCAGGATCACCCCCACCGTTCCGGTTTCGGGGTCGATGGTATTGCTGATCCGGTCCAGCGTGGCCGGCCATGCGACCGACTCGGTCCCCAGTTTCAGCACCAGCCTTGCGCTCAACCCCAGATCGGCCAGCCGCCTGCCCAGCGTGGTCGGGTCGATGGCCGGCCCGTCGGGATCGCGGCCGAGCTGGCGGAACAGGGTGATGAGGTCGGCGGCGGCGATGCGTGCCTCGACCTCGGCCGCATCCACACCGTCGAAGCGGGCCACCATCTGACCCGACCGCACCAGCTGGCCGATTTCCACCGACACCTGGTCCACGCGCCCCGAGAAGGGCAGGCGCAGCTCGGTGCGTTCGATGCTCAGCATCGCGGCCTTCTCGGCGGTCTGCTGCACGGCGATTTCCTCGATCAGCACCTGCCGCTGGGTCGGCAGAAGCGCCAGCGCGTTCTTCAGCCCCTGCACCTTCTGGCGTTGCGCCAGCCAGGCGGCACGCGCCGCATCAAGCGCCGATTGCGCGGACGTCCCGGCCTTGTAGAGCCTTTCCACACGGTCAAGTTCGCGCCGCTTCAACGCCAGCGCCTCTTCCTCGATCGCCAGCGCCGCCTGCTGGTTGGCCCGGGATACCTCGATTTCGTCCAGACGGGCGCGGGCGGCCCGGATACTGGCGCGGGCCTGGGCCAGCGCCAGCCGGTAATCGGCATCGGACAGCCGGACGACCAGCGCCCCTTCGGGCAGAATGTCGCCCTTTTTCAGCAGCGGGTTCACATATTCGGCAGTGCCCGAGACCTGGGCGATGGCCTCCCAGCTGCGGGCCGGGGTCACGCGACCGAAACCCGAGGCGCGCGGGGCGACGGGCAGCTTGCGGGCCTCGATCACGCGCACGGCGACGGCGCGCTCGGCCACCGTATCCCGGACCGGCGCGGGGCGGGTGGCGACCGTCCAGGCGACGAAACCCGCCCCGGTCAGGGCCAGGGGCAGAGTCAGCAGCAGAAACTTGAATCCCGGTCTCATGGGTTCCTCCGGTCAGGTGTGAATCCGCTCAGCAGAAGATCGAGCAGCCGCGGCCCGTCCCGGTGCAGGATCTGCGGATCGCGCGCGACAAGCATCCGCAGCACCAGGCTCTGGATCAGGCCGAGGATCAGCAGCGACGCGTCCCCCGCATCCAGGTCGCGGCGGAACATGCCGGCCCTGACGGCCGCGAGGACCTGCGCCTGCAGCGCCTGCCGGTATTCCGCCATGGCCTGCACGATCGGTTTGTGGAACGTGGCCTGCGGGCCGGAGCCACCACCGCGCATGGTCATCAGCTCGGGCAGGGCCGGGTGCCGGGCCACCAGATCCAGATGCGCCAGCACCAGCCCCTTCAGCCCCGCGACCGGACCCTCCGCGGGACGGGCCAGGCGGGCAATGTTGTCCCGGATTTCCTCGGCCAGATATTCCGAGGCCATGCGCCAGATATCTTCCTTGTGCGGGAAATGCTTGTAGATGGCCGGCTGCGTCACGCCCAGCCGTGCCGCGATCATCCCGGTGGAAACCTTGTCCGGACCGTTGCTCCAGGCAAGATCCAGCACCGCGCGCAGGATTTCCCTGCGGCGCTGGGTTCCGGCCTTGCGGGCGGGGGCGGCCATCACCGAACCCGGCCGAGCACGATCAACAGTGCCACCATCGCCCAGAACGCCGCCCTGACACCCAGTGCCGGCACCGTGCGCATCTCGAAGGCCCCGCCCAGGGCGACATGGACCGCGAAGGCCGCCGCAACCAGCAGCGTCGCCGCGGCCAGCAGCACGGCAAGCGCATATGCCTGGCCGATCCGGCCGCTCCAGATCGCCGCTCCGGCGAAGACGTAGAAGAACGCGGCCCCGAAGTTGAACTGCACGACAAAGGGCACATATGCCCCGGCCGCCTCCCGCGCGGCGCCGAGGTCCATCAGCACCGCGCCCGACTTGTAGAGGCTGAGCAGCCCGAACAGGATTGCGGCGACGGCGATGGCGCGGGTCGTTCCGGTCGGGGGTGTGGTGCTCCGAGACATGGCGGCTCCGGGTTCGGCGGGTGGTCGATATCACCTGGCTGACGCCAGTTGGTTATAGACATATAACCCGAAACGGTTTCGTCAACCACCCGCAGCCACGAGGCCGCTGCATGATGCCGCCCCGCCCCGGCCCAACCCTGCCCCCGCGCCTGACCGGCACCGAACGACGATGGCATGACGGCCCCGCGGGATCACCGGCGTGAGGCCCGGCAAGGCATGGATATCGAGGGCGCGTCACGGTAACGCCGGCCGCGAACCGGTTTCCGCCGCGCGGGAGCGCACAGGCGCATGGGCGGACGGGCGAAGACCTCTCGGCCCCGGTTTTCGGACTGCCCGATCCGCCCTGCCCCGCCAATCAGAAGAACAGGTCGCCCGCCGCTGCCGTGACGGGCGTACCGCCGTTTTCCAGATCTATCCGCATGTCGGCCAGCATGTCGCCATCGAGATCGAGGCTGACGAAGCCGGCCCCGATGACCACCTCGCCGGCGTTTCCGGTGTAGGCCGATACCACGCTTCCCGTCAGGGAAAGCGCCGCGAACAGGTTGCTGAAATCCAGGATGTCCACCCCGGTTTCAAAATCCTTGATCAGATCGCGCTCGCCATCGGCCGTGCCGCTCGCCTGGAGGTTTCCGAAAACGAAGACGTCGGCGCCCACACCACCGCTCATCGCGTCCGCGCCACGGCCCCCGTCCAGCGTGTCGCCCCCGCCGCCGCCGGTAAGCTGATCGTTGCCCGCACCACCTTCCAGAAGATCGTTGCCGAGCGCCCCGGAGAGAGAGTCGCTTCCCTGATCCCCGCGAAGGGTGTCATTGCCGTCTCCCGCGCGCAGGATGTCGTTTCCTTCGTTGCCTCGGAGAAGGTCGTTACCGGCGCCGCCATCGAGCCGATCCACCCCTCTGCCTCCCGAGAGGATGTCGTCGCCGGCCTGGCCGAACAGCCGGTCCACCCCTCCGCCCCCCGAAAGGGTGTCGCCGCCAGCCTGGCCGAACAGCCGGTCATTGCCCGCATCTCCCTTCATGAGGTCGCCGCCGGTCCCGCCGGTCAGGCTGTCGTTTCCGGCACCGCCGCGCAGTGTGTCCGAGTCCGCTCCTCCGGCCAGCGTATCGTTGCCAATGCCACCGATCAGGCGATCAAGGCCGGCGCCACCGTCAAGGTCGTCCGCCCCGGCACCACCGATCAGCTTGTCATTGCCCTTGCCGCCTTCCAGGATGTCATCGCCGGCGCCGCCGTCAAGATCATCCGCCCCGGCCTGCCCGTCAAGCCAGTCGGCACCGGGACCGCCATCCAGGATGTCGTTGCCGCCACCACCGAAGAGAATATCGTCTCCCGCCTCGCCGAACAGCCCGTTGGGGGCAGCGTTGCCCTCGATTTCGTCGATCCAGTCCGTCCCGATCACGTTCTCGAACCCGGTTACGGTAAAGGTTCCGGCCTCGTTCCGCGGCCCTCCGCCCCCCGCGGCCAAGGACACGAAGATCCCGTCGGTTCGCGTGCCGCCCCCTGCCGGCGGAAGGAAGCGAAGGGTCGAGAAATCCAGCCAGTCATCACCCGGCCCGCCATCCAGCGCAAGGCCGTTCAGATCGGCCTGGGTGCGCTGGAAGGTCGGCGCAAGCGTGGGATCGTACAAGAGGCGATAGTCTCCGAAATCGAACCGGACCTCGTCATCCCCGGCCCCCCCCTTGATCTTGTCCACACCGCCCCGGCTGAAGAAGGTATCGTCGCCGGGGCCGCCACGCAACACGTCGTCGCCGGACCAGGAGTAGATCTCGTCGTTGCCCGCTCCTCCGATCATCGTGTCCGCATCGCCAAGGTGATGTACCGGCGGCGGAAAATCGAGAGTCGCGGTCGGGTCGTCGGTGTCGATCAGGATCACCTGATCCTTCGTGTTGCCGCGCAGTAAGTCGCCGCCCTCTCCACCGATCAGGGTCACCGGCTTGCCGCCCCGCGCCGGATCGGCTTCGGCCGTGAGCGTATCGTTCCCGTGACCGCCCAGCATCCGCATGATCGCACCGGATGCGCCCATGGTATCGTCAAGATGGCTGCCATGAACCGTCTCGATGCTGCTCAACTTCACCAGAGCGGGTCCAAGCGGGCCGAGATAGGCAACTTCGTCGATCAGCGAGATTCCGGGGTCCACGTCGGACAGCAGGAACTCGACCGTATCGGCCCCCTTACCGCCGTCCGCCTCATGGGGCGAGGTCAGATAGCTGCTCGGGTTGCTCACGACCATGAAGAGATCGTCGCCGACGCCGCCGAACCCGTAATCGATGGTGACTTGCAACTTCTCTCCGATATAGATGATGTCGTCTCCGGCCCCGCCGTAAAGCCAGTTGGTGCCCCGTCCCCCCACCAGCGTATCGTTTCCGCCGCGGCCGTAGATCCAGTCATCGTCGGAAAAGTGCGGGCCGCTCGGCGTATCGACAGGTGTGTCGCCCCAAATCTCTTCGGACGTGCTGTCGCCGATCACCAGATGCGACCCGTCCGGCTTGACGCTGCGTGTGGCCATCTCTCCTCCCTGGCGGTTCGTTCCTCCAGTCCGCCTGTTGCAAGGTTTCGTTCATCGCGGCCGCATGGCCCGCGAGCCCGAACGCCGGGGCGAAAACCCGAACCGACACCCGCCATGCGGTGGATCAAACCTGCCAGACTTCCAGAATGATTTCAATTTTCCGCCGGTGATGCGGCCGGGCCCCGGCGGACGGGAAAACCCTGCCCGGAAGAGAACGCCGGCGAATTCGCCCTGATGAGGAGACGCCCGCAAGGTTGCGGCATCCGTGTCAAGGTCCGGCAACTGCGCCGCCGGGCAATGCCGGGATCGCCCGGCGAAGCGACGGGGGCGCTATTTCACCTCGATCGTCATGTTCGGGTCGCCATTGTACACGCCGCGATATCCCGCCTTCGTGCGCGTGAATTCGTACTTGTGCTGCGGGCCCCAGGAAAAGGAGATGGTTCCGTTGGGGTCGCCCTTGTATTTCTGCGTGGTGCATTGGTCGAGAAAACAGTATTTCACCCTCTTCCCGTCGAGAATTTCAAGCGTGCTGGCATTGCCGCTCGACCATTTTCCCTTCAGCTCACGCGCCTCGGCCCAAGCGCCGGCCGCCGCGATGCCCATGGCCAGGCTCGCTGTCAGCAGGACGTTTCGCATGTTTGCCTCCCTTTTCCTCTCGCCGCTCCGGCCTTCCCGCCGGGCGAACGAGTCGAAGGTAGAGTGCGCCGACAAGCTGCAGCAATCCCACCCGAGGGGTAGATGCCGGCCGTCGGCGCCTCCGGGGCCGCATGGTGGCGGCACCCGGCCAGCCGCCGCGCTCACTCCTGCGTCACATGCTCCTTCAGGAACTCCAGCACTTCCCGCTGCGGAGCACGCAGGTCGAGAAGCTCGTGCCGCCAGGCCAGCTCGCCCTCGCGGTAGACCACCGAGCGGCTGCCGTTGTCGGGGTCCAGGAAAGGCCCGCATTCGCCCTTTGTCCACGGGTTCTGAAACCAGGGATCCTTTTCCGCCACCAGAGCCAGAACGGGTTCGTCCGACCCGGCATTGACGCCCTTGTACTCCGGCCAGCCGGCGTTGCAGGTCCAGCCCTCGACAATGCGCGCTGCGGTCTTCTGCCCGGGACGTTCGGCACGAAACGTCGCGGCCGTGATGGCACCCTGGCTCAACCCCGCCAGAACGATCCGGTCGGGATCGACGAACGGCAGCTTGCGGGCCTGCTGAATGGCAAAGCCCGCATCCTGCTGACGCATGATGAGCGTGCCCCGGTACAGCCCGCCCCGATTGGTGGCAACGTCGCAGGATTTCGGATACTTCAGCCGCGCGAAACTTGCCGGCGCGATCACCAGAAAGCCGGCATCGGCGAAAAACCGGATGCGGCGCAGGCTTCCTTCCCAGATCCCGCTGCATCCGTGCATGTATATCACAACCGGGTAACGCCTGCCCGCGCCCGCCAGCCGCCTTTCCATTTCCGCAACCGAGACCAGTTCGGCCTCGCGTCCCTCGCGCGGAAGTCCCACGATCGCGGCCTGCCACGTGCGGGCGATCTCGGCCGGATCGGTCGCTTCCATTCCCGTCATCTCGTTCGGGTCGGTGAAGGTCCGGGTGGAATTGTGCAGCCCCTCCAGCGACAGCGACTGCCCCGCCGCCGGGCCAACGGATCCGGCGCACACGGCAATCGCCGCGAGCACCGCCCGCGATTTCAGGTTCCAGAGCATTCGGTTCTCCTTGCTTCAGTCATTCGTGCAGCCGCTGACGCAGGAACCGAGTGCCCCCCGTGATGGCGCGCCCCGCCCCCGGCTGTCAAGTCCGGCCGCGCAAAGGGGCTGGCCATCGGCAGGACGCAGGGACATTCTGGGACGCGGAGGCAAACCACCGGATGACCCGAGAAATGGAATCGGACAGCACCACCGGACAGACCCCCGACCCCAACCTCGCCCTGGCCGAGGCCGTGCTGGCGATCGGGGCATCGGATTTCGTCATGCGAGCCTGCGACTGGCTGCGCGCGAACGTTCCCTTCGGCGGAGAATTCGTGACCGAACTGCACGGGCGCAAACCGCCGCTGCATGTCCATGACAACGTGCGCTCCGAACGCCGTCCGGAGGTGGTGGACAGCTACCTGGACCGCGCCTACCTGCTCGATCCCTTCTTCGACAGCTACCTGCGCGACGACAGCACCCGCGTCATGCGGCTGGCCGACGTGGCGCCCGACCGGTTCCACGGCTCGACCTACTACGAGATCTACTACCGCGGCCTGCGCCTGCAGGACGAACTGGGCATCTTCGTTCGGCTGGATGCCGGGCGCGTGCTGTTCTACTCGCTGGGACGGCGCCATGGCGAACGCAGGTTCACACGCGCCGAGGTGGCGCGATTCCGCCACTCCCTTCCGGTCTTTACTGCCCTCAACATGCAGCATTTTCTTCGCGCCGGGCGATCCGAGACGGCATCCGCGGCCGGTCGCGACATCGATTCGGCACTGTCCGAATTCGGGCGCGGCCTGCTGACCCCGCGCGAGCAGGAGATCGCGGGGCTGATTCTCAAGGGGCATTCCTCGAACTCGATCGCCGAGTTGACCGGAACCTCCATCGGCACCGTCAAGAGCCATCGCAAGAACCTCTATCGCAAGATGCAGATTTCCTCGCAGGCGGAACTGTTCCACGCATTCCTGGACGCGGCCTTCGACTGAACCGCCCGACCGCCCCCTCCGGTGCCCGCCCTCCGCCTGCGCAGGGCACCAAATCCGGCCCGACGCGCCGCGCTCTGCCCACCGGCCTGCCCCTCCCGGTCTATCCCCACGGGGGGATTTCCGCCGCCCCGGCGCCCGCCTAGAGTGATCCTGCAAGCCGACTGACGCAGGACCACAATGACCTCGCACACGGATACCGGAGCCGGCGTCAACCGCGACATCGCGGTTGCCTGCCGCAACCTGGTCAAGACCTTCGGTCGCGGTGCCTCGCGGATCACCGCGCTCGACCGCGTGTCGCTGGAGATCGGGCAGAACGCCTTCTTCACCCTTCTGGGTCCCTCGGGCTGCGGCAAGACCACGCTCTTGCGGCTGATTGCCGGGTTCGAACTGCCCGATGCGGGCCACGTGCTGCTCGAGGGGCGCGAAATCGCGCACCTTCCCCCGCATCAGCGCCCGGTCAACACCGTGTTTCAGAGTTACGCGCTGTTTCCGCATCTGACGGTTGCCGAGAACATCGCCTTCGGGCTGGAGATGCTGGGACGGGACCGCTCCGACATCGACCGTACCGTGAAGCGGATGCTGGCGCTGGTGAAGCTCGAAGACCTGGCCGCGCGCCGGCCCGAGCAGCTTTCGGGCGGCCAGCAGCAGCGCGTGGCGCTGGCCCGGGCGCTGGCGCCGTCGCCGCAGGTGCTGCTGCTGGACGAACCGCTCGCGGCGCTGGACCTGAAGCTGCGCAAGGAAATGCAGGGCGAACTCAAGCGGCTCCAGCACGAAACCGGCATCACCTTCATCTTCGTGACCCATGACCAGGAAGAAGCGCTCACCATGTCCGACCGCATCGCGGTGATGTCGCAGGGCCGGGTCCGGCAGGTGGGCAGCCCGCACGAGATCTATCACGCCCCGGTCAACCGCTTCGTGGCCGACTTCATCGGCGATATCAACATCCTGACCGGCCGGGTGCTGCGCGCCGAAGCGGGGCGCGTTCAGGTCGAACTGCCCGGCGGTGCGCGCATCGTCGTAAAGAGCGGATCGGCAAGCACCGGCGATGCCGTGACGCTGGCGGTGCGCCCCGAGCGCGCCGAGACCGCCGCCCCGGAACCCGGCATGCTGACCGGCACGGTCGAGCGGGTGGTGTTCTTCGGCGCCGGCGCCAACATCCACCTGACGCTGGAGGACGGTACCGCCTTCACCGTCCGCCGGCAGGACGACGGGCGGGACTGCGCGCCGGGGCAACGGATCGGCATCCGCCTGCCCGACGGCGCCGTGACCGCGCTGGAGGCGGAATGACCGGCCGCCCCGCCTCCCTGCCTGCCCCGGGGCCGGCCGAGACCCCCACCGGCGGCCCGAAGACCGGCCCCGCCGACGCCGATGCCCGGCTGGACCGCGCCCGCGCCCTCAAGGCGCGGCGCGAGGCGCGGGCGCGCTGGCTGCTGCTGGCTCCGGCGGTGGGGCTGATCGGGCTGATCGGCGTGGCGCCGCTGTCGATCACGCTGATCTATTCCTTCCTCGAACCCGGCGCCTATGGTGGGGTCGAGTGGAGCTTCTCGCTCGACGCCTACATCCAGTTCTTCTTCGAACGCGACATCTTCGACGACACGCTGTCCTTCAACTGGTCGTATCTGTCGATCTTCGCCCGCTCGGTGGGGCTGTCGCTGGGGGCGACGGCGGGGGCGCTGCTGCTGGGGTTCCCCACCGCCTACTACATCGCCTCCCGCCCCGAGCGGCAGCGCAACCTGTGGCTGTTCCTCATCACCCTGCCGTTCTGGACCAACCTGCTGATCCGCACCTACGCGATGCTGATCATCCTGCGCGATCAGGGGCTCATCAATCTCGGCCTGATGAAGGCCGGGGTGATCGAGCGGCCACTCGAAATCCTCTACACCGACACCGCCGTCTTCATCGGGCTGATCTATTCCTACCTGCCGTTCATGGTGCTGCCGCTCTACGCCAGCCTGGAGAAGCTGGACCTGCGGCTGATCGAGGCCGCCTACGACCTCTACGCCAGTCGCCGCAAGGTGCTGACGCGGGTGATCCTGCCGCTGGCCCGGCCCGGCATCGTCGCCGGCTGCATCCTCGTCTTCATCCCCGGCCTCGGCGCCTACATCACGCCCGAGCTTCTCGGCGGCGGCAAGAAGCTGATGATCGGCAACCTCATTGCCATCCAGTTCGGCTCCTCCCGCAACTGGCCGTTCGGCTCGGCCGCGGCGCTGATCCTGATGGCGCTGGTGATGGTGGCGCTGACGCTCTACGTCCGCCATTCCGGCAGGGAGGGCCGCGCCCATGGCTGAACGCTTCGACCTGCGCCGGCAGACCGGTTTCACCGAGATCGCGTGGTTCTGCCTGTTCGCACTCTACGCCCCGATCCTGATGCTGGTGATCTTCTCGTTCAACGACAACCGCTCGGTGGTCAGATGGACCGAGTTCTCGCTGCGCTGGTACCGCGAGGCGCTGGACAACGAGGGCATCCGCGCCGCCACGCTGGTATCGCTCAAGGTGGCGGTGACGGCATCCTTCTTCGGCACCGTCTTCGCCACCATGGCGGCGCTGGCCACCACCCGCACCCGCCCCTTCCGGGGCATGTACGCAGCCTATGCGATCATCAACCAGCCGCTGATGATCCCCGAGATCGTCACCGCCATCGCCACGCTCTCGCTGTTCGCGCTGGTCAAGCAGCTGACCGGGGTGAGCGGGATCGGCTATCTGATGGTGGCACACACGGTGTTCTGCATCCCCTTCGCCTACATGCCGATCCGCGCCCGGCTGGAGGACATGACGCAGACGCTGGAGCAGGCCGCGGCCGATCTCTACGCCACGCCCTTCGAGGTGTTCCGCCGCATTACCCTGCCGCTGCTGATGCCCGGCATCGTCGCCGGGGCGATGCTGGCCTTCGTGGTCAGCCTCGACGACGTGATCATCACCCTGATGGTGGCGGGCCCCGGCGAAACCACCCTGCCGATCTACATCCTCGGCGCCATCCGCCGCGGCATCACCCCCGAGATCAACGCCGTCTCGACGGTGCTTCTGGCGGCCTCGATCCTGTTCGTCGCGGCCTTCTTCGCGATCCAGAGGAGGACGCCGAAATGACCGCGCGCCGGCCGGCCGGCACAACCGATGCCACATGCGCGCAAACGCCAACGAAAACCGTGCAACCGAAGGGAGGAAGACGATGAGACGAACGATCCTGAAAGCGGGCGCCCTCGCCCTTGCGCTGGGGACGGCAACCGGCGCCTCGGCCGGTGGCGAACTGAACATCTACAACTGGGGCAACTACACCAGCCCCGAACTGATCAAGAAGTTCGAGGAAAAATACGACGTCAAGGTGACCATCGACGGTTACGATTCGAACGAGACCATGTTGGCCAAGGTCAAGCAGGGCGGCACCGGCTACGACATCGTGGTGCCCGGCGACTACATGGTCTCGATCATGATCGAGCAGGGCCTGCTGGAGCGGATCGAGCCGAACAGGATGGAAAACTTCA
This sequence comes from Paracoccaceae bacterium, assembly GCA_027000645.1. Lineage (GTDB taxonomy): Bacteria > Pseudomonadota > Alphaproteobacteria > Rhodobacterales > Rhodobacteraceae > Jhaorihella. The sequence continues at coordinate 11,295 of JALTNO010000194.1, forward strand.
AGAATGTCGACCCCAAGTGGATCGACGTGTACTGGGATCCGGGCCGGCAGTACTCGGTGCCGTGGCAGTGGGGCACCACCTCGTTCACGGTGGACACCGAGGTCTACAAGGGCGACATCAACACGCTGGCGCTGCTGTTCGACCCGCCCGAGGAACTGCGCGGGCGCATCAACATGCTCAACGACATGAACGACGTGATCAATGCCGGGCTGCGCTATCTGGGCTATCCCCGCTGCAACTCGGACAAGGAGCAGCTGCGCGAGCTGACCACGCTGCTGCTGAATGCCAAGCAGTACTGGCGGACGATGGACTATTCGACCATCGAGAAGCTGACCTCGGGCGACGTGGACGTGTCGCAGAACTGGAACGGCGCCTCGATGCGGGCGCGGATGCAGCGGCCCACCCTCGCCTATGCCTATCCGAAAGAGGGCTTCACCGGCTGGATGGACAACGTGGCGGTGCTCAAGGGCGCGCCCAACCTGGAGAACGCCAAGCTGTTCGTGAACTTCATCATGGAGCCGGAAAACGCGGCGCTGATCTCCAACTTCGCCCGCTACGCCAACGGCATAAAGGGGTCCGAGAAATTCATGGACGCGGAAATGCAGGACGCCCCCGAAATCGTCATGCCGGCAGACGCCCCTGCCCCCGATTTCGTGCCGCCCTGCAGCCAGGAGGTGGTTGATTTCTACAACCGGATCTGGACGCGACTGAAGCAGTAGCGCTACCGGCGGGGAGCCGCCCCTGCGGCCCCCGCAACCGCCGGTTTCCATTGTCGCCAACATTTTCCTTTCGGGGTTCGTCCATGCCCAACGCCCATTCCCATCGTCCGCGGACGGCGCGCGAAATGCGCATCATGCAGGGATTTCCCCCGCCGCCCGAAAAGCGGCCAGGTCCGGAAAACTGGGATCTGGCCCCTTTCAACCGCTGGTCCTTTCAGAACATGCGCAGCCTGTTTCCCACCGTCGAGGTCTGGCGCGGAACCGGACCCGTCTCCGGGTTCGAGCACGACCCGGTGGACATCCTCGACATCGCGTTCACCGGCAGCGACGGGCAACGGCGCACTCTCGCGCAGTACCTGCAGGACAGCTTCACGGACGGTTTCCTCGTCTACTGGCGGGGGCGGCTGCGCCACGAAAGCTATTACAACGACATGCGCCCCGAAACGCTGCACCTGTCGCAGTCGGTGTCGAAATCGGTGGTCGGCGCGGTGGCCGGCATCCTCTGGGCGCGGGGCGTGCTCGATCTCGACCGGCCGCTGGTCGAATACGTCCCCGAGCTGGCCGCCTGCGGATATCGCGATGCCACGCCGCGGCACCTTCTGAACATGCAGTCGGGAGTGCGGTTCACCGAGGACTACGGCGAGCCCTGGTCCGACATGACCCGGATCGACATCGCCGCGGGCTGGCGGCCACTGCCGCCGGGGCGGCCCTACCAGTCGATCCGGGACGTGATCCTCACCCTGCCGCAAGTTCGCCCCCACGGCGAACTGTTCGAATACCGCTCGGTGGAAACCGACGTTCTGGCCTGGGTACTCGAGCGAGCGGCGGACAGATCCCTCGCCCGGCTGGTTTCGGAAGAGATCTGGCAGCCGATGGGCGCCGAACGCGACGGCTGCTTCACCCTGGACCGGGCCGGCACGGCGCTGGCCGATGGCGGATTCAATGCCACGCTGCGCGACCATGCGCGTTTCGGGCGGCTGTTTCTCGAACCCGAACGCGGGGTGGTGCCGCCGGAATGGATCCGGCTGTGCCGCCGGGGCGAGGCGGACAAGTTCGGCCCTCCCTACACCGATCTCGCCCCGGAGGGCGCCTATTCCGGCAAGTGGTGGGTGCGCGACAACCGCCGCGGAGACATTTCGGCCCGGGGAGTGTTCGGACAACTTATCCATGTCGATCCCGTCTCGGACCTGATGGTGGTCAAGCTCTCGACCTGGCCCGATTACCTCATCCCCTCCCAGACGGAAGACGCCTTTCTGGCCATCGACGCGATCAGGGCCCATCTCGAAGCGAACGCTACCTGAAGGCGCCTCTTGCAGCGGGCGCCCGGTCCGGCTGCCCGGTTGCAATGGGCAAACCCGGCATATATCCCCGAAAGAGACCGGCCCGACACGGGGCCGGCGGCGGGGAACAACCGGAAACACAGGGAAACCCGAAGCGATGGACGGCATTCTTGAAGGGTTTTCGCAGGCGCTGAAACTGATCGTCACCTTCGATCCCGACCTCTACGAGATCATCGCCATGTCGCTGCGCGTCACCCTCACGGCGGTGATCGTGGCCTCGCTGATCGGGTTGCCGCTGGGCGCCTGGCTGGCGGTCAACAGGTTCCGCCACCGTCGCCTGACCATCGCCGTGCTCAACGCGCTGATGGGCCTGCCGCCGGTGGTGGTGGGGCTGTTCGTCTACCTGCTGCTGTCGCGCGCGGGGCCGCTGGGGGTGCTGGGGCTGCTGTTCACCCCGACCGCGATGATCATCGCACAGGTCATCATCATCACCCCGCTCATCGCCTCGATCGCGCACCAGGCGATCCGCGACCTCTGGGCCGAATACCACGATCTGCTGATCTCGATGAATGCCAGCCGCGCCCAACGCATCCGCACCCTGCTGTGGGACGGGCGCCGGGCCCTGCTGACGGCGATGCTGGCCGGCTTCGGCCGCGCCATCGGCGAGGTGGGCGCGATCATGATCGTGGGCGGCTCGATCGAACATTCCACCCGCGTGCTGACCACCGCGATCGCGCTGGAAACCTCCAAGGGCAACCTGGAATTCGCCCTTGGCCTCGGCTTCGTGCTGATCGCGCTGGCGGTGGCGGTGAACCTGACGATCCACACGCTCAGCGGCACCGAAAGGGCCAGCACCTGGTAGGGCGATTCGGTCGCCGTCACGCCCGCCGCGCAGCGGCGCGGACAGATTGTCGCCCGCCCTCCCCGTCCCGCTGGCCGGAACGGACAGAATGACCATCTTGCCGCGCGCGACGACGGCAAACCGCCCGGAGCGCGGGGGATTTCCCTTGATTTCCCCACGCTTTGCGGCAGCGTAGAGCGCAAGGCGCGCGACTGGAGAGACGATTGAGCGCAACCGGCGGCATACTCGACATGGGCAAGGCCCGCGCATGGGAAGGGCAGGAAGACGCCCGCCCGCTGCTGCCGCTGGAGCTGCACGGGGCCGAGGCCCGCGTGCGCGGCAAGCGCCTGCTCGGGCCCGTGGACCTGACCATCGGGCGCACGGGCACCACCATCGTCATGGGGCCGAACGGATCGGGCAAGACCACGTTGCTGCGCCTGATGCACGGGCTGCAACGGCTCAGCGCGGGCACGATCCGCTGGAACATCCCCCGGGCACAGGCCCGCGAGCGCCAGGCCTACGTGTTCCAGGCGCCGATCATGATGCGCCGCAGCGTGGTGGACAGCATCGCCTATCCGCTGATCCTGCGCGGCATGAACCGCCGCCAGGCCCGCGCCCGCGCCGCCGACTGGGCCGATCGCGTCGGGCTGGGGGCGGCGCTGCACCGCCCGGCGCAGGTGCTTTCAGGGGGGGAGAAGCAGAAACTGGCGCTGGCCCGCGCCCTGATCCTGCAACCCGAGATCCTGTTCCTGGACGAACCCTGCGCCAATCTCGACGGCCGCGCCATGCGCGAGATCGAGGCGATCCTGCTTGACGCCCGCGCCGGCGGCACCCGCATCGTGATGGCCACCCACGACATGGGCCAGGCCCGGCGGCTGGCCAGCGAGATCATCTTCCTCTACGCCGGCAGAATCCACGAAACCGCCGAGGCCGGCGCCTTCTTCGCGCGGCCCGCCACGGCCGAGGCGGCCGCCTTCATAAACGGAGAGATCGTGGAATGAAGCGGGTACTGGCGGCTCTCGCCCTGCTTGCATCCGCAGCACTTGCCGCCGTCGGGGCGCGGGCCGGATCGGGGGCCGGGACGCTGCGCATGGCGGTTACCACCTCGTTCCAGAACTCGGGGCTGGCGGATGTGCTGCTGCCGGAAATCAAGGCCGATACCGGCATCGACGTGCAGCTGATCGTGGTCGGCACCGGCCAGGCGCTGCGGCTGGGCGCGGCCGGCGACGTGGACGCGGTGCTGGTCCATGCCCGCACCGCCGAGGAAGAATTCATCGCCGACGGCCATGGCACCCACCGTCGCGAGATCATGTACAACGATTTCGTTCTGATCGGGCCGTCGGACGACCCGGCCGGCATCTCGGACAGCGCCTCCGCCACCGATGCGCTGCAGCGCATCGCCGCCGCGCAGGCGCCGTTCGTCAGCCGCGGCGACGACAGCGGCACCCACAAGAAGGAACTGACGCTGTGGAAGGCGGCCGGGATCGACCCGGAAGGCAGCTGGTATCGCCCCATCGGCGCCGGCATGGGCGCGGCACTGAACACCGCAAGCGCCATGAACGCCTATGTCATGTCCGACCGGGCCAGCTGGCTGAACTTCGGCAACAAGGGCGGGCTGGAGCTGCTCTTCGCCGGCGATCCGGCTCTGTTCAACCAGTATGCCTTCATCCCGGTCAATCCGCAAAAACACCCCCAGGTGCGCAACGACCTGGCGCAACGGCTCGAGGCGTGGCTGACCGGCGCGCGCGCCCGCGCGCTGATCGACGGCTACCGCATCGGCGGTGAAAAGCTGTTCACCTTCAACGCCGTGTCCCGCTAGACCCCGACCGGACCCTCCCCCGGCCGACCGCCCGCAAGGGCGCCTCCGGCACCGATGCGGCGCGGGTGATTCGCACCGCTCTCCCCGCCCCGGAAGCCCGACGGAAACGCTCGGTCATGGCATCTGGACATTTTGTCCCACCCCCGAACGGCCGCGCCGGGCGCCGGGACGAAATGTCCAGAACCGGGGCGCGGATTCCGCGAAAATCTCCCCCCCGTCGCTTTTCGTTTGATCGGGGAATCCTTGTTCGCAATCATCCGGAAAACGTCGCGCGGGAACCACCCTGGGGGCCCTGCGCGGCCACCGGACCTGGCGAGGGGAAGCACCGAACATGGGGGAACGCAGCGTTTCCATGCCCGTTGGCATCGTGATCCGGCGCAGCCCCGGCGTCACCCGCTGGTCCCGCTGGTCGTGGCGGGCAATCGCCGTCCTGCCCGGAGCCGCCCCGGCCGAGTGGCGCGAGTTGCACCGCGACGGAGAGGTGAGGGATTACCACGCCGCGACCCTGCCGCTGACCTTGTGGCCGGACGAAACCGAGGCCTATCTCGTCAATCTTTCCGACACGGTGCCGTCGATCTACCTGATCCTGCGCGAGGAAGGATCGGCAGAGCGGCCGCTCAGGCCGGTCCTGGTCACCGCCTCGCCTTATGAGGGGCAGGACTATGCCGATACCGGCGAAGAGATCGTCGAAAAGATCCCCATGACCGAAGGCCTGATCGCCTGGGTGCGTGAATTCACCCTCGCCCATCACCGCGAGGAACCC
>JALTNO010000195.1 GCA_027000645.1 Paracoccaceae bacterium
CTCGGTCGCGTAGACGAACTCGCCCGAGCCGGGGATCATGGTGACCGACCTGACCATCCCCTCGGCGGTGTCCGGTTCCACCAGCGGGCGGAAGACCTCGAAGGACAGCTGCGGGATGCGGTTGCCAAAGGGGGTGAGGTCGAGTTCCTCGAACACCACATAGGCCGTGCCGCGATACGCGGGCGCGTTACCCGTGCCCATCCTGGCCTCGATGAAGGGATCGGGCCCCTGCGCCTCGTCGCCCAGATACAGCCGCCACGTCGCATCCTTCAGATCGAGCGGCTTGCCGTCGGCCCAGACCCGCCCGATGCCGGAGATCGGCCCCTCGCAAAGGGCCACGGCAAAGGACGCCGTGTAGCTGTAGCTGGTGGTGGTCACCTTCGGCCCACCGCCCTTGCCACCGCCCGTGGTGGAGGTGCTGACATGCTCGGTGAAGTCGGTGGCCCAGACGATGTTGCCGCCGAGTCGCATCCGCCCCCAAACGCGGGGGATCACCGCACCTTCGGTCGAGGTCGTGACGGCCAGGTTCTCGAGCCTCGCGCCCTCGATCCGCTGGCCGGGCGTCAGTGACGATACGATCCAGCCGTCCACGAGTGAACCCGCGAAAGAGCCGATCGCGCCACCGATGGTGGCGGCCGAGACGCCAAGGATCGACCCGCCGATCGAAGCGCCCAGCGCGGAACCGGCGGAGGCAAGAAGGATCGAGGCCATGGGTCAGGTCGTGTGGTTGTCAGGGAGAAGAAAACACGGAAAGGCATGGCGAGCGTCTGCCGCACGCAGATGAAACTTGAACATTCGCATGACCGGGGTCTTACTGCTCGCATGCAGGTGTTTGTTGGCGATGATCGCGGTTATCTCGACTGGCTGGCGCGCCACCCGGAAGGATGGGTGCTCAATGTCCGGATGCATGCCGATCCGAACTATGTGGTCCTTCACCGGGCGACATGCCCGACGATATCCCGCCCGGGCGTGCGGGCAGGTGCATGGACCGAACGCTCCTATCGCAAGGTCTGCTGTACAAGTCCCGAAGAAATCGATGCGGCCGCGCGGGCCGAAGGGAGAGCCGACGGGCGGCCATCCAAGACGTGCGGAATCTGTCACCCTCAGCCGGGCAGGTGACAGCCGACATTTTCGGGTCATTTGGTGCGGAACGAGCCGAACCGGCATTTCTCGGATCTCCTCACGGTCGGGAAACGGAAGGCGAAGGCGATGCGCCGTCGCCAGGGATCGGTCAGGGGTTCTTCGATCACGCCCGTGCGCTCATAGGCGTGGATGAAACGGGAATGCGGCGTCAGGATGCCGGCGTGCTTGGCAATCGCGCCATGGCGCATCCGGAACAGCACCACGTCGCCGGTGCGGGCCTCTGCGGGCGCAATCTCCACCATCGCCGCCCGCGCCGCTTCGGCCAGGACTTCATGCGGCCCCGTTTCGCCCCAGTCGCGGGAATAGGGCGGCACGGGCATGGGTTCCGGGCCCACGACCTCGCGCCACACGCCCCGGATCAGCCCGAGGCAGTCGCAGCCCACGCCCTTGACAGAGGCCTGGTCGTGATAGGGCGTGCCAAGCCAGCTGCGCGCGGCCCGGACGATCCGCGCGGGCATGATCCGCGCCGCGTTTGTCACAGCACTGCCCCCGCGTTGTCCTCGCCCTTCGCCGCATAACGAATGACCGTGTCCTGGCCCGGAATGTGCGGAAATCCCCGGAAGTTGACCCCGTTCGCGAACCGGCCCGTGCAGGTCTCGAACAGCTTGTCGCAGCCGGCGGTGATGTCGAAGGTGTCGCCCACGGCAATCGCCAGCACCGGCGCTTCCAGAAGGGTGATGGTGACGTCGGTCGATCCGACCTCATGCATCATCACTTCGGCGTCGCGCCCGGCATTGGCGCCGCCCGTCCATGTCACCGTGCCCAGCGCGAACCAGCTGTCGGCGAAGGCTGACAGGCCGGACACCGTGAAGCTCCGGTCTCCCGTGACCGTGACCACAGTGCCGCTGCCGGCATAGGCCGGGTCCGTCAGGTCCACCCCGCAGCGGGCATCGCCAAGCGCCGCATCGCATGTCGCCTGGAACGTCCGCCCGACGGTCTGGTTCAAGACGTGGCCCAGCGAGCGCATCTCGGCGACGAACTGCACCCGGCCCCGGCGCACCTGGCCGATGGCGCCCCGTCGCATCAACACCCGCTGGCCCACGTCCTGCCAGTTCACGCGCCAGATCTCGACCAGGGCATTGTCCCAGCGCCCGTCGAGGATGTCGGTCTCGGTGATTGTCGTGGAGGTCAGCACGCCATCGGCATCCTGGGCATCGACCGAGAGGTCGGAGCCCGTGCGGATCTCGGACGCTGTGAAGCCGCTTTCAGGTTGATAGGTCGTGCCGTCGAATGTCAGCGGCAGATCGTGATCGGTGAAGCCGAACACCTGCCCGTCCACGCGCGTGAGCCGCCAGCACCAGGCAAGGGTCGTGGTGCCGGTGTCCAGATGGGCCTGTATTCCGGTGGGAAGGGTCTTCATCGGCAGGTTCCCGTCATGCGGTCATCGAGATCGGCGATCCAGCGCGCCCAGGCGGGCGGCACGGTGGCGATTGTCGCGACGGGCGGCCGGTCAAGGCGGGCTTCGCCATAGGCCAGGCAGCCCGCGTCACCAGGCGCCGTCGTTGCGGCGCAGCCGCTCAGCAGGATCAGAATCGCGCCCGTCACGGACCGCCTTGCGTCCCACTTCCAGCTTCCCCAGCGTCTCTTCCATCTCATCGTGTTCGGCCTCCCGCTTGCCCTGACGTTTTCCTTCCACGCGGCCCCAGAACCGGCCGAGGACGACGCCACCGAGCGCACCCAGCGCCGCAACCAGCCAGATCAGAAATTCAGCCATCGTCCCGCTCCCCGCGCCCAGCAGCCACACAGAGGGCGACAATGGGGACGCCAAGACAGCCGCCCAGGACGAGCCCCGCCAGAAACTCAGGCATCGCCGCGGAACCCGCGCTCGATCCGGTCGCGCAGGCCGATCAGGCCGAGGCCGAGAAAGATCAGCCCGGCGGGTGAGGCATCGCCGGTGCCGGCCATGAGCGCAACAAGGCGGGACAGTTCGGCGAGCGGGCCGCTGGCGGGCAGCGCGACTGATGCGAGCCCCGTGAGCATGGCGAGCAGCCCAGCCCACCAGGTCAAGGAATTGGGTCGGATGTAGCGCATGGGGTCATCTCCGTTTGAACAGGCGAAAGAGAATTGCGGTCAGACGGGCGAAAAAACCGGCCAGCCTAGGAGCGCGCGTGGGGACAGGTGCAAGACCGGTGACAGGCGGCGGCGAGGCCGGCAGCAGGAGTGCCAAAGCTTCCGCCTCGCAGAGCCGCCGGACCGGGCGCGAGAAGTCCACCCGTCCCTGCGCATCCACGCTCCAGACCGGGATCGGGCCGCCCGGATAACGTCCGTCGCGGAACAGGTCGCGCTCGGCCTCGCGGCGCGGGATCACCGAGGCGGGCCGGCGCCAGTTCATGAACGCCTTCGCGGCCGCCGCCGGGTTGCCGGCATTGAGGAGCTTCGTCAGCGAGGCCCGCACGATGGCGCCGGTGTTGTAGTGAAACGAAACCAGGGCGTCGAACTGATGCGGCTTGAGCGGCACGGTCACGGCACGCCGGACCTCGGCCTCGTAAGCAGCAAGATCGGACCGGAACAGTTGGAACGCCTCGCGGATCGCCACGTCCAGGTCTTCCGGCAATCCCCGGGGCATCGCAGCGGGATCGGGCGCCCCGGCGGCAGCGGTGTGGCCGATCCCGAAAGTCCAGGTGCCGGCGGCGTCGAGATAGGGTCCGGGCACGATCCCCTCGTGCCGGGCAAGGGCCAGCAGGCCCCGGTTGGTCATCTGCATGGGGTTACCTCAGAAGCGAAAGAAACAGGATCAGCGCGGCGATGGCGAAGCCGACACGCAGGCGGTGTGCGAAGGCCGCCCGAGGATCGTCGGTGGCGCGCCGCAGGCTGCGCAGCACCCGGACAAGTTCAGTCATCGTGACCTCCCCGCGCCTGGCGCAGGCGCGCAAGCACCACCTCGATCACCGCCGGTCCGAAGACGCCGACGAGATAGGCGGCGGAACCGGCCGCCCCGCCCGCCGGGATCGCCTGGGGCGGCAGGCCAAGCCAGCTGGTGATCAGGGCCATCGACAGGCTCCCCATCCCGGCTGCGATCAGCCCGCCGAGCAGGATGTGGCGCAGGGCGTCGCGCAGGCGCATCTTCGTGGTCAGGGCATTGGTCGCTCCACCCAGCGCGCCCCAGGCGGCGAGGATCACGGCGGTGGAGGCCGCAAGATCGCGCAGCACTGTCGCGACAAAGCCGGTATCGTCGTTCATCGTCTGACCTCGATCAGGGGAATGGAGGTGATGGAGCCGAGCCGCTCGACATCCAGCGTCACGTCGAGTTGATCGGTATCGAACCGCACCGGCACATCGAATTCGAACCCTGCGGTGATGGTGGCACCTGCGGCCGGCGCGGTGGCGAAGGTGACGATGCCGGTGGTGGTGTCGACCAACCAGCCGGAAGATTGCTCCACACCGTCGATCGCCACTTTCACGGTACCGTCCACGGGCTTCGTGATAGTCCGGGTCCAGGTCTGGCTGCCCGACGTGTAGATCTTCACCAGCTGGAAGTCGGTCGTGGCGCCATCGCCCGTGCCGATGGCCTGATCGGTGGCCGCCGGCGTCTGCGACGGCAGGCAGGACTTGTAATCCGCCCAGTCCTTCCAGCGGAAGCCGTGCAG
>JALTNO010000196.1:0-3944 GCA_027000645.1 Paracoccaceae bacterium
AACGCCTCATTGTAGGACGACCAGTTCGTGGTCTTGTACTTCGTAGGGGCCCAACTGCTCATGCCTCCCAGCTATCATGCTGGATTCGTGACGTGAATCCCTCAGAGGGTTTTGTGCAACAAAGCCCGTCCGAGTCATAGGCCGGCTAATTGCTTGGATTTATTAACTCCATCGGCATTCGTTGGGTGGGATATTGAAGCCCACATCTTCTCTTAACCTTCTTGCCTGACGAAAGCCATGACGGTTTCGATGGGCAGGCGGCCCTGATTGCGGTAGCTCAAATGCGGGCACTCGATGTTGTGGTGGACGAGCCACTTCACCAAGGAAGGGCACATCCAAGATCAGATGTGATACAAAATGTGATACAAAAAAATATGCGCGGCAGCGCAAGTGGCTGAAAATCATAGCCTTTTCAATGGCTTATGATTTTCGGGATGAAGTTTTTGGTGCCGGTGAAGGGACTCGAACCCCCGACCCCATCATTACGAATGACGTGCTCTACCAGCTGAGCTACACCGGCACTTCCATGTGCGAAGGTTGCCCTTGCGCTGCGCCTCATATCACTGGCGCGGCGCACTGGAAAGGGGTTATTTTCGCGCTCCGGTGCCGACCATTTCGACATCAGCCTCCACGGGGGCGTCTTCGTCGTCCACGCGGGTCTCGGCGGCTTCTCCGGCGGTTTCCTCGACGATTTCCTCGTCGCTGCCCTCTTCGGCCTCGTCCCTTCTTGCGGACCCGTCCTCGATGGCCCCGATGATGAGAGGCAGCATATGCGCGCCGGTGGTGGCCGTCGCATCGGAGTCGGGCGGCGCCGTCCAGGCGAGAGTATCGAAAGCGCCACATTCCTCGCAGACCGGCGCCCATTCGGCGTGGGCATGATGGCATTTTGCACAAACCCATTGCGGGCCGCGCGGCGCCGTCAGCGCCTTGGCCAGCCAGCCCTTGACCACCGAATCGGGCGCGCCCTCGCCGCGTTCGATTGCCGCCATGATCACATGCGCCCGCGCATCGCCGCCCTTTACCGGCAGATCGCCCAGCGCACGCCGCGCTTCGGGGAAGTCCTCGGCGGCGACGTTCAGCTCGGCCAGAAGCAGCCGGGTTTCCGGGTGGTCGGGGTAGATTTTCGTCAGCGACGCAAAGCGCCGGATCCGCTGCTGCGGGGTCTCGTCGGGGGCGATTTCGGCGAAGGCGGCGGCCAGGTCGGGGTGCGGCTGCATTTCCCACGCCTTCCTGATGATGCGCGCGGCATTGCGCGGCTTGCCCATCTCGATATATCCGCGCGCCGCCATCACTGCCGCCGGCACCAGGCCGGGGGAAAGACGGTTGGCCTCGATCGCCCTTTCGCGGGCTTCGATCGAGGCCCCCTCGGCCACGATGTCGCGCGCCTGTGCCAGCGCCAGAACCGCGTCGCGGCGCCTGTAGACATCCTTGGGCAGGGTGCCCGATTTCAGTTTCGCGCCCAGGGTGCGACGGGCGCCGGCCCAGTCCTCGGCCCGGGTCTGGAGCGAAAGCAGGATGTCCTGTGTTTCCGCGTGGGCCGGCTTCATCTCAAGCGCCTTTTCGGCCAGCTTGCGGGCGGTTTCATCGTCGCCCGAGGCAAGGCGCTGCTTGAGCGCACCCCGCACCCCGACAAAGCGGGTCGCGGGATTGGTGATCAGTTTCTTGTAGGCGGCCTCGGCCCGGCGGGTATCGCCGGCCAGCTCGGCCGCCTGGGCGGTGATCAGCGTCGTCAGTTCCGGCCGGCGCAGGAGTTTTTCGGCCTTGGCGGCCCGGGCCATGGCCTGCCGTCCTTCCCCCGCCGCCAGCGCCAGCATGGCCTCGGTCAGGGCCCGGTAGCCGCGCCTTTCGCGCCCGCGGTCGAAAAAGCGGGAAATCGCGGTTTCGTCGCCGTTGAGGAATTTCAGCACCGCCACCAGCAGCGAGATCAGCTTGAGCCCCAGCCAGATCAGGACCACCAGAAGGATCAGCGCGATGACCGATTGCAGCGGGCCCAAGGTGAATTCGATGCCCGCCACGGTGATCTGAACACCGCCCTGGGTTTCCATCAGGTAGCCCGCGCCCAGTGCCGCAAGGGCGATGATGGCGACGAAGGCGAGGATCTTGATCAGCGACCACAACATGGCAGGCCCCTCAATTCGAATTCAGGCTTCGGGCCAGCGCATCGGCGGCCACAAGCGCGGATTGCCGGGCGGCGGCGCGGGCCTCCCATTCGGCCAAGGCATCGCGCGCCACCGGCGGCAGCGCCGAGATTTCCGACAGCGCATCGGCAAGGCGGCCTTCGACCAGGGCGGCTTCGGCCCGGGACAGGATGGCGTCTGGATCGTCGCCCGCGCGCGGCGCGACCGAGCGCATGCCCAGCTGGCGTTTCAGAAATGCGCCGATGCCGCCCTTGCCGCCGTTTTCCGCGCGCACGGCGGCCAGGGCGGCGCGGGCGGCGGGGGGGAAGCTTTCGCGCAGGGCGGCCATGGTGGCCACGCCATCCGCCGCCTGCGCCGCAAGTTCCGCGGGAACGGCCAGCCCCGCCGCGGACAGATCGTCAAGGATCTGCGCATAGGGGGCGCCATCGTCCAGCGCGCCGCGCAGCCGTGCCAGCATGTTGCGGATCGCGGCCAGCCTGGCCTGTTCCGCGGCTTTTTCCTCCAGCCCGCGGGCCTCGGCCTCTTTCGCGCGGGCGGATGCGATCATCTGCTCCACCTCGGCCCGCTGCGCGGCAAGAGACTCGCGCAGCGCGGCCAGCTCGCGCTCATAGGCGGCAACGGCGGCGGGGCTGGCGCTTTCGGTGAGGGGGCGTTTTTCCACTTCGGTCAGGCGGGCGTCGAGGTCGTCGAGGCGCGATTCGGTCGCGGCCAGGCGGCTGGCGAGTTCCTCGACCGTGGTGCCCAGGGGCGAAACCTGCCCGGCGAGCGTCTCGATCCGGCCCTCCAGGGGCGCGAGGTCGGGGATCTTCAAGGCCTCGATCCTCTGCCGCAGCCGGGAGACGGCCGTTGCCTGATCGTCGCTGCGGCGCTGAAGCTCGGCTATCGCGCTGCCGTAGTCGGGCGCGCGCCACCCGGCGGGCAGCCACGGGTCGAGCATGGGACTGCGCGCGATGACCCCGCCCAGTGCCGCCGCCACGATCCCGCCGATCAGCATGGGAAGAAGGCCGCCCCTCCGTTCGACCGCGGGGCCGGACGTTTTTTCGGACGTTTGTTCGGGCGCGGGTTCGGGCGGTTGCGCGGACGGGGTTTCGGGGGCGGGTTCGGCATCCGCTTCGGCCGGGGCCTGCTCGGGCCGAGCCTGATCCGCGTCCTCGCCGCTCTCGTCCGGTTCGGAGTCTTCCGCCGCGTCGATGCCGGCACCGGCATCTTCCGTCCCGGTCGGGCCGTCATCGCCATCCGGTGCTGGCGCGGGCCGCTGTTCCTCCGCCTGCGTGTCGGCCTTCGGCCTGTCCGGTTCCGTTCCGGTTTCGGGTTCGGGTCTGGAATTGTCAGCCACCTGGCTGTCCCCCTTGCGATTCTCGAAATTCATGCCGGCAAGCCACCGGCAAACACTAATGCCCGCCTGATGGGCCGACAACCCGACCGGCCCTGCGGGCCAGCCGCGCGACGGCCCTGGCCATGGCCTGCGCCTCGGGCGTGTCGGCCACTTCGAGGGCGCTCGGGCCCAAGGAAACAAGCGGTTCCGCGACGGCCTCGCTCATGGCGGCGATGTAGAGCGGCGCGCGCGCCCGGCAAAGGCTGGCAAAATGTCGCGCTGTGCGGGGCGAAAAAAGCGGCACGATCACCGGTTCGGCCCCGGCCAGGGCGGCTTTGGCCTGCGCGTTCAGCGCCAGCAGATGCTGGTCGTAGATTACCTGCTCGCGCGTCTCGATGCCGATGGCGGTCAGCCGGGCGGCGATGTTGCCGCGCGCGTGTTTCCCGCGAAGGTGAAGCAGAGGGGCCGCCGGGCGGCCCCTCTGCTTCACC